>CAIPMZ010000066.1 GCA_903866285.1 uncultured bacterium | reverse complement strand
TGAGGGTTAAGGATGTTTTCTGCTATTATTTGCATAGAATCTCTAGGGTCTTCAATGATTAATTGAGTAAATCTAGAGATGATACTGTATTTTTCCATTTTAGGCATGTCAGAGTGTTAAGTATGACATGGGCGAGTGCAGGGACTTAGTCCCTAGGAAATTTTTGTGCTATAATGAAAATATCTTAACTCTTAAACAACCAAAAACTATGTTGCAATTTATCATCGACCACGCCATTTTCATTATCCCTATTGTTGTTGGGATAATTGTGCAAGCAATCAAATTCATTCTCTACAGCCTGAAACATGGTTGGGATATTCGCTATATGCTCACGCACGGACACATGCCAAGCGCCCACGCGGCTTTTGCGGTTTCCATTATTACTTCCGTTGGTTATTTTGAAGGCATCGATTCTGGGGCTTTCGCCGTGGCGATTGCGTTAGCCTTTCTAATTATCGACGATGCTACTCGACTGCGTATGCACCTTGGCGACCAAGGACGCTACCTTAATATGTTAGTCGAACAGCTTAATATTGACACTGAAAAATATCCGCGCCTGAAAGAACGCACTGGTCACCGCGTCAGCGAAGTCATTGTCGGGGTCATCCTTGGGTTTGTTTTAACCTTGGCGCTTATTCAACTACTTGGCTAGAAAGAAAACAAAAAATACAAGATACAAATACCAAATAAAAGCCAGCATCCAAGATACAAACACCAAGATACAAATCACAAACAAATTTCAATTTCCAAGATCCAAAAAACAAAGGGTTTGAATATTTAAATTTTGATTATTGAATTTTGTTTGCCTGTCTGCCGACCTGTCTGCCGATAGGCAGGTAGGCGGGGTTATTGTTTCTTGTATCTTGTTTCTTATTTTTATGTTTCCTGTATCTTGGTTATTTAAATAGTATTGTTTATCATATCTTAATTATTTCAAAATTGCTTTCTGGGTATTGTCTTTTGTTTATTGTATTTTCCCCAGTTCCTCTTCAATCACCTTTCGATCATTCCAAGGCAACTTTTCATCGCCGACGACCATCGTTTCAAAATTTCCCATCCCGGTGATACAAACAATATCATCTTTTTTAGCAAGCGACAGCGCCCTAGCAATCGCCTGCCGACGATCCAAAATTCTCCAACAATTTTCCCCTTCAACCATTTTTTTCTTAGGTTTTGAAATTTGGTCATTTGGGTTTATTTGGAAATTGCCTGCCTGTCCGGTAGGCAGGGAAATTGGAAATTGGAAATTGGAAGAACCATTTGACTCAGCATTCTCACATTTTTCTTCAGCTATGACTCCCACAAATATTTGATCTATAATCGCTTGCGGTTCTTCATGATAAGGCTCTTCGTTAGTTAGTATAATCAGGTCGGCATATTTGGCTACAATTTCGCCCATTAGAGGCCTTTTTCCTTGGTCGCGATCGCCGCAAGAACCTAAAATCGCAATAATTTTAGCGCCTTCTTTTTTAACGCTGAAAAGTAAGCTGTAAAGCTTTTCTAGGGCATTAGGCGTGAGGGCAAAATCAACTAAGATATTGACCCCTAAATCGTTCTCTACGGCCTCCATTCGCCCTGCCACGCCTTTTATTTCCGAAAGAGCTTCACTTGCCTGGGCTAAATCAATCCCCTCACCCAGGGCCACACAGACAGCTGCCAGGGCATTCTCGACGTTGAAAAGTCCAGGGACATTTAACACAAATTTTGAATTTTGAATTTTGAATTTTGAATAACTTATTCCAAGTTCGATTTCCTCCGCATAAACATATTGCAATCGGTCATCTGTCATCGGTAATTGATTACCCTTAACTGAATAAACAAACTTTTTACTGACATCAAAATTGAGAAATTCCGCTGGTCTCTCCATATCAGCGTTAACAATAATTGCTGATGACCTGTCTGCCGACGAGGCAGGCTGATGACTGATGACTGATATTTTTTTTGCCACATTTTCGAAAAGGATTTTCTTCGCCGCTCGATATTTTTCCATCGTTTTGTGATAATCCAAATGTTCCCTGGTCACATTTGTGATGACCGCAACTTGAAAATCAATCCCCCAGACTCGGTATTGATCAAGGGCATGCGAAGAAGTTTCTAAAACTAAATACTCACAACCAGCTGCTACCGCCTGGCGAATAAATTTCTGCAGCGCAAAGGGCGACTCTGTGGTATAGTGCGAAAGATTTTTTTCTTCCACACCGTCAATCACAAAGTTAATGGTTGAAGCCACGGCAACTTTTTTCCCAGCTTTTTGCAGGATTTTGGCAATCATCTGCACCGTCGTCGTTTTTCCATCCGTGCCGGTCACCCCAATCACTTTAAGCTTGCGGGCAGGGAAACCATAGCGAAAATTCGCCAAGAGAGCTTGGAGGAGATGATAGACATTTTTGAAAGATTGGGGAAACAGTTTTTTAATAAATCTCATAAATTTCTAATACCTAATTTCCAATGTCTAATTAATTTCTAATTCAAAAAAACCAAAAACATTTTAACATTTGACCTTAGGATTTTATTAGGAATTAGATATTAGTCATTAGACATTAAAAGCTCAAAAAATACCGTGACTAACTAATTTCCAAATCTTATTTTCTAAACCTAACCATTAACCCCTTCGCTCTCTGCAATCCCCGATACACCCCATATTTCCTAGGATTAACAACAATATCATAACTGCCTGGAAACTGAACCGGCGTAGTATTCGGCGAAAATCCAAGTTTAAACGTCGTAATCCCTTCCCAAGTATTTTTATTGTCTGTTGACTGTTGATTATTGGACATTGTTTTGATACCTCCGAAATCATATTTCTCAAAACCCAATTCTTTTGCATCTAAAATGGCTTGCCATTGAAGCAGAAATGGCGCCATCACTTTGCGCTGTTCATTGCCAGAAGCGCCATGCAAATAAGTCGCGGTTTTACCATAAAATAAAACTAAATTAGCCGCAATAATTTTCCCTTCAAACTCCGCTACGTAAATTTTCAGCATCTCAGTTGGTAAGGTCTCAAGCATCTTACGGTAATACTGCTCCGGATGCGCCGTAATTCCATGGCGGCTCGCCATTTCCTTCGTAAGTTTCAAAAAAGCTTCCACATATTCATTGGAAATTGGAAATTGGAAATTGGAAATTGCTTTCACGGAAACCTTGTGTTTCTGTGAAAGCCTAATATTATACCGCGTCTTCGGTTTCATTTCGCTTAGCAAAGTTTCCGCATCTTTCGTAATATCAATCACGAAAATCTCTTTTGGTTGCATATCATGCGGAGCCTTGACGATTCTGTAATCAGTCCGCCTTGGGCGGATTTCTTCAAGCACATCCTTTGTATATTTCAGCATTTCTTCACTTTCCGGCTCAATCCTAATCCACCCCGCCTTTTCTTTCCTAGCCAATTTAACTAACTGCTGTATTCCGTTTTCTATTGCACCCTCGGAATTTGTGTTTTGAATTTCAGCTTTTTGATTTTCATTTGAAATTTGAGTCCTATTGGAATTTGAGATTTGAGATTTGAGATTTTTTTTTACCTCAGCAAAAAATACTGGTCCTCTCGGGCAATACCAATATTTCCCCACTAATGGCAAACTATGCTCGATCACGCTCGCCAAAAAACCTTCACGCTCTAAGCAAAAAGTTTTGCGTCCCACGCTAGTCTGAAATTGACGCCAGAGCGCCGACTGCAAAAATTCTAAATTTTCGAGCTTCTTTTCCATCTTTAAAGTATACCAGTAAAACCTAGAAAATAAAAAGAGAGCCTTGTTAAAATTAAGACTCTCTTTTTTGTTTAGCAACTTTTAGCTATTTATCATTCGTAGAGCAAATATAGGCTGAGGTGGAGTAATGGCAAAGCTCATCATTAAACAGTATATTACTAATATTTGCGGTAGGGGTCCAGATATTCATACTCAGCCAACAACCTGGCGTATAGTCACCATTTGGTTCAGAGTGAGTCGTATCAGCTAGCCACCATTTTCCACCATCAAGCGCAAACCAATTAGCGCACCCTGTGCCATAACTAGCAGGATTTCGCATAATACAACCAGTATAATTTCCAGGGGTTGTGCCATAGACGCCTGGGACAGTAGCGAAGTAGCCGGCGCCGTATTTAGCGTAAAGGGCTGTAAATTGAGCTTGCGTCCTTGGGATTACTATATTCATACCCAGCGCTTTGCAGGAATTATTGTCAGTTGCTCGAAACGTTGTTATCGCGCCTGAAACTGACAAATAGGTATAGCCACCACCGTCCGTAGTCATATCGCAATACACTTGAAAGGGAGCTCCCGTATATCCAGTTGGTTTAATCCAGTAAGTACCATTCCCCACGGAATTTCCAGTGGCTAGAATATTTGCGCAAGAAGTAGCCATTGCTTGAGTCGAGAAATTTATTGACCCTGAAGAGGTCCAGGTATAAATTTTAAAACCATTTACGTGGGTGTAGGCAACTGTCCCAGTTGTTACTGAATCAATGTAATTATCTGGATACCGGATTACCACAATCCCCGAACCACCATCACCACCCTTATTATTCGCGTTATAATGAGAGCCACCCCCACCGCCACCGCCCGTATTTGCGCCAGCATTTCCCCCGGGAGTATTTGCCCAGCTATTAATAGCTCCGCCACCGCCAGCTTGCCCATTATTCAGGCCTGCTCCGCCGCTTGTTACCCCGACTGCCCCGCCGCCACCGCCGCCAGCTCCACCATTTCCCCCCGTAATACTATGCCCAGCGCCACCGCCACCGCCGCCCCAATAAAAATTTGCACCTGTAATTGAACTTTGATATCCGACTCCGCCATTAGCCTGACCATTACCACTAGCCCCCGCCCCACCAGCCCCGCCGCCACCACCCGAATAATAAGGACTGCCCTGATTTCCACCTGAGTTTCCTTGGCCCGAAGTTCCAGCGCCGCCCAAGGCGTTATTTAAATTAATTAAATGATAATAACAAGCCTTCACTTTTTTACGAATCGGATCTCCGAAGGTAGCATTATTACAAGAAATTGAATTGACAACGCCATATCGGTATGCCCAGCTACCACCCCAACCGTACTTAACGTCATATGTCCCGCTGAATGAACAAGTACCGTTTTCGCCGGCGCAATAAACCCAACTATCTACCGCCGTATTATTATAGCCCGAAGCTCCCCCGCCTGAACCGCCCATAGCGCCGGCTGAACCCGGGGTATAACTATTCCCGGAACTTCCGCCACGGCCACCGCCTACGGCCGTAATAGCTCCAAAAACAGAGTTCTGACCATTGTTGGCTGGCACTGTATATTGATGTCCGGCTGGTTGACCATTCGTGCCGGCAGCGGGAGCTCCCGCTCCGCCAAGACCCACTGTAACTGTATAAGCTTGATTTATAGAAACATTATAACTATTACTCAGTACGCCACCGCCACCGCCACCGCCACCCATATCCATACCTCCACCACCGCCACCAGCTACCACTAAGTATTCCACCGATGGAGGATTTCCTACGCATATTTTAGCCGAGCTATCATAGACGTACCCACTATTGCAAGTAAATTCGCATTTATCTCCCGGCGTATAACTACTACTAAAAGTATACGCCTTGTCTTTTAATGGCGTTTGATTACCAGTATCAGTAAAAGCTACCGCATTCGCAGGCAGGCCCGTACAAATTGCTGCATTTTCGCAATTGTTGCCATTCCAGTTATAGTAATCATCACATTCATATTCACAATTCGCTGAGGTGTTTGAGCCGCTTCTAATATGGGGGGTATTTGCGGACAAACCATCTTTATCATTTGCATACATTGCGGCATTACCAGGCACGCTCCCAGTACAAGTATTGCAAGTGTTAGTTGGAGCATAATAAACATAATCTGTATTGCAAGCAAATTCACACGTAACCGTAAGATTATCAATGCCACTATAGGTATAAGCCTTGTCTTTTAAGGGCTCTGGATCAGGTAAAGGAAATCCTGTGGCATTTGTAGGCAGTCCCATGCAGACTGCTTCAAGGCAATCTGGATCATGCCAGTTGAAGTAATCGCTACAAAAAAATTCACATTTTCGATCTGTTCCAATTGGATCGTACACTGGGTTAAGATTTTCCGGAGGGTCAGTTTCATCACCTGGGTAATAACTTCCGCCTGTTATCAAATTACCCACACAATTAAAAAAGCCGTCTCGATAGTCATTATAAATTTCTCGACCCGACAGAGCGTAGTCAAAAATTTTAACGTCATCAATTGTACCTTTGAAGTATCTATTACTAGAATCTGAATGTCCGCGCCCTATCCAAAAAGATGGATCATGGACAACTTGGAGACCACTAATCGTGGCTGCTATTGTTCTACTGCCACTCGATCCTGATCCTCCATTAATATAGCCTTTTAAAAAACCGTCCGACCCAGCCGGGCTACCTTCAAAAACTATTGCTACATGGGTCCATTTATTCAGCTCAAATACTCCTAACTCAATTTCATGCCAAGTGCTACCATCCCCAATGCTAGCTATCCATTCGCCCCTATTATGCTGTAACACAATACCTGTAAACGGACTTGCTCCGTGAGCACCCCAAATTCCGCGATAATTAGCAGCCTCCGTAGGATAAACCCAACTCTCAATAGTAAAGCTTTGGCCAAGAGAAGAAGCAGGATTAAAACTTGTATTCACGTAATCGTCATTTCCATCAAAATTAAGCGCGCCCAGTAATCTGCCTGTTGTTGTCCAGGGTGAGGTTAAACTTGGAAAATTAGTTAAAGTTCCATCAAAAGAATTGCCACTTGAATCGGTTGCAGTTGGACCAGTGCTATCATCAAACTTCCACCAAGCAACTGGCGAAGCTTCCTTGGAAACCGCTAGTTCCACAGCGCGGACGTTATTTAAATTTTGGGCAGTTGCATGAATAGAGGCTACGGTATCAATGAGTTCATTACAGGCAACTAATCTAGGTACAGCTTCAGCGTTAAAAAAAGAAATGCTCAAGGTTGTATTCGCAGGCAAATTACCACCGTTAAAAGCTACTACCCCATTGGTGCAATTACTGAAGGCACCTAATACCCTCCGTTGGTCAATATCTAGCGAGGTGATTTTTTGATTTATTATTCGAAGTGCTAGTTGAGCGCCACTATCAGCAATTTGATAAGCTTGAACAGAAGATTGGGTGGAACTGGCATTTTTCTTTTGCATTACCGCTGCCGTAGATAAACTCATGGCGACAGTAAGCATCATAGACAAAATGATAAGCGCAAAAACTAGCGCGGAGCCTTGTTTATTTTTCTTAATTAACGTCAATCTTTTTTGGTTTGGCATAGTATTTAAATTTTTTGTTAAGTAAAATTTCGAAGCTAACTTCGAGAAAACTATTTACTTAAATTATACCACAAATCATAAAAATTGCACTTTCCAAAACTACCGCTTACCTAAATTTTTCAAGGCTATTTTTACGCGCTGACCAACGTCGGTAATTTCTGGCGAAATCTCCTTAAGCGTTTCGCGGGCCTGGGTGACGGAATAGCCCATTGTGACTAAAGCTTCTAGCGCATCGCTGTCGGAAACGACTTGCGTTTTTTCGCCAAGGGACATGTTCGGAATTTTATTTTTCAGTTCTAAAATTACCCGCTGGGCAATTTTTTTACCGACCCCTGAAACCCTCGTTAAAATAGTAGCGTCATCGTTTAAAACCGCCGCGCAAACGGTTTTCGGATCCGCAATCGAAAGAATGCTGAGCGCCGCCTTCGGGCCGATGCCCGAAATTGAAATTAGCAGTTCAAACATTTCCAATTCTTCAAAATCCACAAAACCATACAGCGCTAAAATATCTTCGCGTACGTAAGTATGAATATGAAGCTCGACATTAGTTCGGCCCGCTAGTTTCCCCATGGTGTGAGCAGTTACGAAAACCTTGTAGCCGACGCCACTGACATCCAAGACTAAATAGGCCTCGCGCAGAAAATCAATTGTACCGGTTAGTTTTGCTATCATTGAAGACATAGAACATGAAACATGAAACATGCAGCATGGGCTCGCTAAAAAATTATTTTAAACAAACTTTTCTTAGCTGTCTTTGCGAGCCTGTAACCAGGCGTGGCAATCCAGAACGTTACAAACTCCTGGACTGCCAAGGATTTCGAGTACAAAATCCTCGCAGAGACAAGAATAAAAAAAATCCTTTTACGCTTTCAAGGTTACTTCATTTATCCTAAAAATATAATTATTTATATTACTTACGGGCTGACGGAAATATTTTTCGAATCGCTAGTTTGGTTACCTTTTTTATCAGTAACGGTCGCTTTAATTTCAATGGAAATTGTGCCCGCGTCTGGCGCATAAGAAATTTGATAGGGACTAGCGCTAGCCGTGCCTATTTCGCTACCATCCACATAAAATTTAACTTTATCCACGCCGTAAGGAGCGTCGACGCTAGCCTGCAGCGTCATCCCAGCTAAAACACCACCCGTAGCTGAAACAGAAACTTTCGGTTGGTTAGCGGACGAAAAATCTGACAACTTACAATCTTCCGTTGGGGCTGGTTTATTCTTACTGCTCTTGCCCTCTTTTTTCAGCCAATCTTGCAGGCCTTTTTCCCAATTTTTATATTGCGGATCATTGGTTGGATCTTTGGGATAATCTCCCCGCGGATCATCGCGCTTAACGTAATAAAGAATGTCATGTAAATCCGCAAAGTCTTTTTTCTCAACGTCTCCCGACGGACAAGCGTCGCTAGCTAAACAATACTCACTTTTAGTGCCCGGAATTTTACAAACTTTTAAATTATCTTTTTTATCGACTTCCCCATTTAAAATCGGTTTACCAGCATCTTCTTTTTCATATTTTGGAAATTGTTCGACCGGGGTATTTTTTAAAGCTTCATTCATAAAAGCTCGCCAAATTGGAGCCGCGACCACAATTCCATCCGCCCCAGTTTTCATCGAAGCATTATCATTATTTCCAGCCCAGACGCCAGCTGCCAAGGATGGCGTAAAGCCCATTGCCCAACCATCTCGGAATTCATTCGTTGTTCCAGTTTTGGCGGCCACGGGTCGATCCGTAAATTTAAAAGGGTTATTTTCGCCAAAAACGGGCGCGCGATAATCGTTAGTTGACATAATATGATCCAGCATCGCTACATATTTTTCCTCCACAACTCGCTGCCCTGACTCATTTTTGTATTCTTCCAAAGTTGTGCCGTCTTTATCTTGAATTTTTAAGATAGCCGTTTTAGTGTGCTGAATTCCGCCCGCAGCTAAACCGCTATAAGCGTTAACGTGGTCCAAGAGTGTTACCTCGCCACCGCCCAACACCAAAGAAAGGCCGTAACGATCAGGCTGATTAAGGCCGGTAATCCCAAGACTTTTAGCTAAATTGATGGAATCGTTGACTCCAGCTAGATAAAGGGCTTTTACCGCTGGGATATTAAGCGACATCGCTAAAGCATTTTTCATTTGGAGGGCGCCATGAAATTTTCCGTCATAATTTTGAGGTTTATAGTCCTTACCTTCATCCGTAGAAAAATTTGTTGCTACGTCATAAAGCAAGGTTTCTGGGGTATAACCTTTTGTAAAAGCCGTTAAATAAACGTACGGCTTAAAAGATGAGCCCGGTTGGCGATCGCGGATACTGGTATTATCTTGCGGTTCAAAGGTACAATTTTTTCCCGAAATACAACCAGCCGGCTCGGATTTCCCAAAATAATTTTTACTGCCGACCATCGCTAAAATTTGGCCTGTTTTCGGATCCATCGCGATCAGGGCTGCGTTATTAGCATTTTGCGCCTTATTTTTTTCCGCACCCTCAGCGACGGCTTTTTCGGCCGCTTGTTGTTTATCCCAATCCAGGGTGGTATAAACTTTTAAACCGCCTTGCTCGACAGCCTGCTCGCCATATTTTTGTTCCAAATAATCTTTCACGTACATCACAAAATGCGGAGCTGAAATATTATCCTGTTTCGGCGCTATCGCGGAAAGCACGTCCACCGCCATCGCTTCGTCAGCTTGCGCCTGGGTAATGTAACCCTGCTCGGCCATTTTTTGGAGCGTTAGATTTTGCCTGGCTTTTAAGTTTTTGACGTGTGAGCCAAAAGGTGAGTAATACGTCGGCGCATTTGGGAGCGCTGCCAGTAAAGCAGCTTCAGCTAAAGATAACTCCTTAGAAGATTTACTAAAAAAAGTTTGCGAGGCTGCTTCGATCCCATAAGCGCTCGAGCCATACGGAATTTGGTTAAGGTACATCGCCAAAATATCATCTTTAGAATATTTTTGCTCCAGCTCAATTGATAAAATTAGCTCTTTAACTTTTCGGGTAATCGTTTTCTCGTCAGTCAGCAAGGATTTTTTAATAAACTGCTGCGTAATTGTGCTCCCGCCTTGAACTGCCCCACCTCTAATAATATCCTTAAAAACGGAACGCAAAATAGATTTTAAGTCAATACCATAATGCGTATAGAAAGTTTGGTCTTCTAGGGCGATCGTGGCGTATTTTACGTTCTCCGGAATTTGATTAAAAGGTACGACCGTCCGCTTTTCTTCCCCATGGACGTCATACAAAAGATGCTGGCCACTCCGATCATAAATTTTAGTCGATTGAGCAACCAACCTAGCATCCACCTAATTAGCGCTCGGCAAATCTTTAGCAAAATAGAAAAAAGTCCCCACAATCAGCAAGACCAACAGCCCAAAACCAACCAGTATAATTTTACCGAAAAGTTTCCACCTTTCTCCGGCAGACATATTTTTAATTTTTTTAAATTTTTGAGAAATAAAAATTGGTCGCATATAGGAAATTTCAACTAAAGATTGCTTTTATTTGGAACTTATGCGTTTGAGAGAAAATTACTTACAGGCGACTCCCTTAGTGAAAAAGACTTGAAGTAGACCAAGAGCAGTTTACTTAGCAAAAAAATTACGCTCTAGGAATTTTTGAGCAAATGCATAAGTCTCAAATATATTATACGCTTAAAGCAGCTTTTTTCAAAGCTGCTTTATTATACAGGAACTAACTTATTTTTCAAGGGTTTTAAATCCAAGTTTAATTTACTTTTTAAAAACCTTCAGCAGCTCTTGATACATTTCAATCATATACGGTTTTTCCTCCGGGGAGAAAAAAAGTCCGGGCATGGAGTTAAGTTCTACAATCCAAGGCTGGCCAGTTTCATCAAACATAAAATCAATCGCAAAAATTCGGTCAGGAAAAGAACTAAAAGTTTCATTAATAAATTCGACAATTGGCGCTAAAGCTTTTGGCAAATTCTCCACGGGCACAATAGTTAATTTTCCGCCTTGGGCTAAATTAGCTAGGAAACTTCCCACTTTCGGCTCTCGCAGATAAGCATAACTTAATTTCTCGCCAACAAAAACCAAGCGCAGATCGTGCATACCAACGCTAACTCCCGGCACGCCCTTGGCCGAATCAATAAATTCCTGCACCAGATTTTCGCCGCTAAACTCAACTTTTTCAAGTTCTGTTTTTTCCAGAAGTTGCACCCCTTTCCCACCACTTTCGCTTAAGGGTTTAATTACCACCTTAGCGGTTTTTAACTTTGGCAGAATTTTTTCTAAATCTGCCTTGGTTTTAATTAAATAACTTTTTTTCGACCACTGCGGAAAAATTAAACTGGTCACAAACTTATCGTCGACAATTTTAGTAAAATTTAAATCATTAATGAAAGGGTAAGTCTGCGCGATCAATTCTTTTTTATAATAAACCTCAGCCCGCGATTTCGTTTTATCATAAACCAAATCAGGCTCGATATTTTCAACTTTGCGCCATTTGCCGCCACTCCCTTCATAAATCCAAGCATATTTAAAAAGGTTTTTTTCATAGTCATACCACTGATACGAAGCCCGATACATTTGAATCCCATTCTCCCTACACAGGTCATAAAAATATTCATAGGAATACTGGTAATCCTTATTATCAAAAGGTTTCGCTTTTTCCCAGTCACTTCGCCCAAAAAGAATCATTACTTTTTTCATTACCCTGTTTTTTTAAAAAATTACGAGCATTCCCGAGACATGCGCAGTATACAACTCTAGCTAAAGATTACTTCTGAATTTTTACGAGCTTATTTGCTTTTTAGGCCATATGAGCGACAGCGAGTTAAGCACTTGACCATTGTTTTCGGTCAAGTGCGGGCTCTAAAAAGTAAATAAGCTCGTAAAATTTCTAACCTATTAACGTACTATTTAAAAACTTTCTTGCCCATTGTCTTCTTCCAGTTTTGCAACCAGCATTTTAACTATTTCCGCTGAAACGTCTAGCTCTTCAAAAACAGATTCAAAACCGTCCAGTCCAAAAAATAAATTAGCCTCAATTACTAAAAAGCCCGTTGGCGTAGAAAAAATATCCAGACCAGCCATATCCAGTTTCATTTTCTGGCAAGCCTTAACCGCAAACTTTTTCATTTCTTCATCCTCATGTCTTGCAACCTCCCCGCCCAACGAAAAATTATTTTTCCACTCACCACCCTGAGCGCTCCGTTTCATAATCCCTAGACATTTCCCATTCGCAACAATCACCCGATAATCACCATCATTTTTTATAAAAGGTTGGAAGATAAGATTTTCGCTTCTTCGCTTGGCGATAAAACTGTTTAGTTCAAGCTGATTATCAAGCTTCCAAACGCCTTCGCCACCCTCGCCATAGCCTTCCTTTACTATGATTGGAAAATTAAAATTCTTTTCAATTAAAATTTCCGAAATTTTACTAACCTTATTATCAGCTAGATGCAGGGTTGGGATGGAAGGAATTTCATTACTTGCAAAAATATAAGCCTGGGAAAATTTATTATAATAAGGATATTTGAGAAAAAAATCTTGGTTTAAGGTATAAACATTGTTTTCTTTCAAGCTTGTCAATAAAAGTTGCAACTCATTTCCCAAGTTAAAAGCTATTTTTTTATTACTCTTTACTGATTTAACGGTAAACCTTGGTGTATCAAAAAACACGGCTCCAAATTGCTTTAAATCGATTTCCTTAGATTGTGCGTAAAGCTTATTGCCCAAAAAGGCTAACTCTGACCATTTAACATAAACGCAGCCTACCCCAGCCTTAACGAGAGCCTTAAGCATGCGCTGTTTTTGATTTTCTTCTTTACCAATCCCAATAAAAAGAATTTTTTTCATACACCAACTATTTATTGACATCAATTAAAAACTTTTTTAAATTTCTTTTTCCAATAATAATCGGGTATTTTAAATGCGCGCGATTAATTAAGGTAACTTTGGTTGGAATCGTGACGCCGTCCATAATAACCGTAATTTTAATCGTCGGACGATACGTTGAGCCGCTAGCTGAATTAATAACCACCATACTTTCCAAATGCGGAATATGCTTAAAAATATCCCAACGCTCTTTTTTGTCCAAATGTTTGATATCTTTATAAGTGGCCTCGATTTTTTGATATTCTCTGACGGTATCTTCAAAGCCAAGTTGCTCAGCTAAATCCGTATCAATCGAAGTAAAGCCAGCGCCAGTATCAACTTTAGCTTCAACCTCGACGGACTTTTCGCTGCGACCGATCAGTTTAATTTTTTCAATCGTCCCAATCACTTTACGTCCAGAAATTTCTTCTACTTCTTCCTCCACTTCGCCCCCGAAAAGATCACGGCCTACGCGCACCCCGCGCGCCGCGGTTTTTATTTTTAGTCCCTTAATTCTTTCCAGTCTTTCGCGCAGACCAGCTAAATTAGCAACTTGAATTCCCAGCCCCGGGCGAGCGTTAATTTCCAAAAAGACTGGCCCGCGTTCGCGATCAATAGCCACGTCAGCGCCTAAAAATCCCATCCCCGAGATTTCTTGAGCTTTGACAGCTAGGAGCAAAATTTCTTTCCAGTATGGAATTCGAATCCCCGAAAGCAACATCCGTGTACCTGGCACGTAGTCAATTAATTTTCCTTCGCCCAACACTGCTGAAGTTGTTACGCCCGAGATAAGGTCAATCCCCACGCCGATACCACCTTGTTGCAAATTGGCTTTACCGCCAGATTCTTTCGTTGGCAGTCGCAACATCGCCATAACGGGAATCCGATTAAAAACAACCACGCGAATATCAGGAATACCTTTATAGGCATAAGGTTTAAATAATTTTAGCAAAGTTAAGCGCTCTTCGAAAAAAGCCGTGTCCGGCATATTGGCTAGCGAAAAAGCGCCATCTAAAATATTACGAATTTGGTTTTTTAAATCCTGCACGGTTACTTTTGAGCCATCTGATTTTATCCAAACTGGATCGGGAATTTCAGCCAAGTCAGCTTGCAAAAACTTTTTTGAGAATTTTTTTCGCCCGTATACCACTAAAATTCCGCCGCCGCCGAAACCTCGATTTGGTTTCAGCGCAAAAGTGGCTGGCAAACTCGTCCAATCAAAACTTTCCAACTCCTCTACCGATTTAATTCGCGCCAAAAGCTTCGGCACAGGAATCCCTGCCTTGCGTAAAACCCGCTTGCTGGAAATTTTATCATCCGCCAAGCGTTTAGATTTTTTCTTATTATAAGGCCGAATATAATTAAGATTTCGAGCATTGAGTCCTAATAATTTCCGCGCATTTTTCAGTTCTTCAAACATATTCTGTAATCATTTAAACATAAAATCATACGATCATTTAAACATAAAAGCATGCAAATATAAAATCAACTGTGACATACTTCGCGAAATGATTTTGTATATTTGTACTTTTGTAAAAATTTTATACTTTCGTAGGGACTATTTGAGATTCTTCAATACTTCCCAAAACCTCACGTATTCGGTGAGGCGAAGCCCATCCCATTTGCCGAGGAAAATATTAATTGGAATTGTAATCAAAATTAGCCATGGGAAAGCGATGATGCCCTTGATTAGCATTGGCCAGCTTGCTAAATAGTAACCAGCCAGCGAAATAACCAAGGTTTCCACGGCTAAAATAACCGCGGCTTTATTACCTTTCTCGATTTGAACTACGACAAATTTCTCTACAATCGTAATCATAATTAAAATTGGAAAAATCGTCACGCTAGCCAGGCCAGTTCGCTGGAAATAGCCACCCAGCCCCAGCAGAAACAAAATTGAAAAAGCAATCACACTCAAGGTGATGGCGACGCGCGGAAGATACAAGATGCGAAAACTTTTCAGCACAAAGCGCATCAGCATCCCGACTAAAATAACGCTGACAAAAACTACTACGCCGTAACGAAGCTGAGGCACAGCCAAAAAAGCGAAAGTCACAATCGCTGGCGTATAAATGCCAAAAGCCTTAATCCCGACTATCTGGCGGAAAAAAGCAATCAACGTTACCACCACCGGCAACATTAAAAGCAGGATAACCGTTTCCAACGGCACACCCTGCTGGATAAAAAAATTGATAAGAGGACTGACGTTGTTCATAAAATTTCACAAAACATGAAACATAGAGCATGTAACACATCTTTTTAAATAAAATAAATTTCTAAAGATACAAAGTAAAAGATACAATAACCAAGATACAATAACCCTGCCTACCGGCAGGCAGGCAAACAAAATTCAACAATCAAAACTCAAACATTCAAACGATTTGTAATTTCGGATCTTGGAATTTGAAATTTTAAATTTGAAATCAATGCCTAAATTTTAAAATTTAAAAAATTAAAACATTTTAAATTCAATTCAAATTTTAAATTTTAAATTTCAAATTATTAATCCAACTAAGCACAGAAAAAATTAAATTATCCATATCCTAACTCCTGATCGCCTTCATCTTCCGACTATTTAAATGGCAAAGCGCAATGGCGAGGGCGTCGGCAGTGTCGTCGGGTTTCGGGATGCTTTTGAGATTTAAAATTTTCTGGGTCATGATTTGAATTTGCTTTTTCTCAGCTCGTCCGTAACCGGTGATTGCTTGCTTGACCTGGAGCGGTGTGTATTCAAAAATGCTAACACAAAATCGCTCGAGTGTCAAGAGGATTGAGCCTCTCGCTTGGCTTACTTTCATGACAGTTTTTAGGTTTTTAAAAAAGAAAAGATCCTCCACGGCCGCCTCATGGGGCTGAAATTTCGTAATAATTTCCTCCAAATCCCGCACCACCTCCAAAAGTCGCTCCCCCGTGCTGTTTTTTGGCGAAGTCGTAATATGTCCGAAGGCGATTGGCTTGACGCAGCCCTTGACCTCCTCTAAAACCGCCCAGCCCACAATAGCGGTGCCAGGATCTATCCCCAAAACCCTAAGGGGTTTAGGGGAATTTTCAATTTTTAATAAATTTTTAATAAATTTTTAATGACTAAATTTTTAATATTTCAAACATTTTAGAATTAAGATTTGATTTAAAATTTAAAATTTCAAATTTCAAATTAGTTTTTAACAATCAAAGATTAGGTTCTCGGAATTTCCAATGACCAATTTTCAATTTCCAATAAAATCTCGATGACTCAATGATCAAAAACAGAAATGCAATTTTGAAAATTAAGACATTAAAAATTCAATGAAAATTGTGAATTGAAAATTGAAAATTATAATTCGTAATCCCCAAGATTATAAATTGTCGTATACTTCCTGCACATCCTCATGCTCATCCAATTTCTCCAGGAGTTTTTCGTATTCAATCCTAAAGTCTTCAGTTAGCTCGGTTTTTTGGAGGGGTACGTAGACTAGCTCGGCGCCTTCGATTTTCAGGCCGGCTTTTTCCAGATTTTCTTTAACGGTTTTTAAATCTTCAACCTTAGTATAAACCACGAAAATTTCTTCTTCACTGGTCATATCCTCGGCGCCAGCTTCAATGGCTAGCATTTCCAAGTCATCTGCTGTTTTACCCTCAACTGCCACCGCGATACTGCCAACTAGTTTAAACATAAATTTAACTCCGCCCTCGCTAGCCGGCTTGCCGCCGGCTTTCGTAAGGACACTACGGATTTCACTACCAGTGCGATTGCGATTGTCGGTGGCGGTCTTAATTAGCATCGCCACGTTACCCGGGCCATAACCTTCATAAATAATTTCTTCGATTTCCGCGCCATCTTTTAGTTCGCCTGTACCTTTCTTAATCGCCCGTTCAATCGTTTCCTTCGGCATATTCATATACCGCGCGCTATCAATCGCCATCTGCAATTTAAAATTCATCTCTGGCTTGCCGCCACCTTCTTTAGCCGCAATCGTAATAAGCCGGCCGTGCCTCGTAAAGACTTTCGCCCGCTTGGCGTCATTAACGCCTTTCCGCTGTTTAATTCCCGCCCAATGTGAATGTCCGCTCATATATTTTCATGAAACATATAACATAAAGCATATAGCAAAATTCAAACAAGACCAGCCATATCTCTCTTTATGTTACATGCTACGTGTTACATGTTATATACTTTCATCCTAGCACCCTGAATTATTCATTTCAAGTGAAACTGCACTGAAACTGCAACAAGTCGGTTCAATGTCTCTGACTTGCCTGTCCGCCTTTGGAGGAAACCGCATTTTCCTTTTTAATATTTACTTTTAAAAAGTCCTTATGTGGCTCCCATGGACATCTCGACCACATAAAAAGCCCCAATATAAGCTACCAGGACTTTCCCCTCTTTACCATATGTAGTTGTATGGTAAAAATATGATTATTTTAGAGTTTCTTCATATTTTTCCCCGTTCCAAGAAAAAACCTTTTTAATTTCATTTGTTTGCACGACCACTTCTTTCTTTTCTGTCCCTAAATTATCTTCACAAATAACGTCGGAAACACCGCTTAGCACAACTTCAGCAACACCATCTTTATTTATATCCGCATATTCGCTTTTCAATTTTCCATCTCTGAAAACCTCATCGCACTGCCAATATCCATATTGCTTATAATTATCGGGCGAAGTGCTAAGTTCATTTTTAGAATCAATTGCCTGAGTTTCCAAAAGTAGTTCTGCCTGATTGCTAACAATTTTATATAGATATAGTGAACCATTTCCAACATGCGTTTTGCCATATATTTCTAAAATAGGATCTGCAAAACCTTTCAGATATATGAATTTTGCGCTTAAAATATATTGCTGTTTTATTGGGTTGTCTATCGCCAACCATTTAATATTATTGTCATTTTCTAGCTTGCCTATTTTTAAATTTTCCCACCAATCTTTTTCCCATTCCAAAATAGCAAAAAATAATTTTGGATCGCTTTCTGAAAAAATAACCTCAACATTATTTAATTCAACTGAATTAGTTGTATTCTCATTTAATATTTTATTTTTAATAAAACTGTTTTGATCTATTATTTTTTCAGGATTATTGAAAAAACCATGTAAGCCAAAAATAAGTGGAGCAATAAAAATAAACGACCACAATTTTATACTTTTCTTAGGATTTGATTTATCAAGACCCTCAGTATAAATAAGCCAGATATTATCAGCATATTCCGCAGGGCCAGGTCCATAGGCTTGCACTGCCTCCTTCCAATTTTTCCAGTATCTTTTCCCACCGCTTATTCCTTGTGCTTTATGATATAGCCACCTGATACCCCAGTAAATGCTTTCGTATGGAGTATCAGCATTTGCTTTGCCATTATAATCAAGTTTCTTTTCTGTGCCATTCTGCATCCAATATTCAGTCAATTCTCCGTTAAGCGTTTTCAATGATGGATCGCCTGGATTTCCAACCTGCATGACATTAATTTCTCCACCAGGATAATATCCCATTTTGCTTTCACGATAAATAATCGCCTTCACCAAGTTTGGATCAAGTGGTTTTTCTACTGGATATTTATCG
Organism: uncultured bacterium; assembly: GCA_903866285.1. Lineage (GTDB taxonomy): Bacteria > Patescibacteriota > Minisyncoccia > Moranbacterales > GWC2-37-73 > CAIPMZ01. The sequence continues at coordinate 13,586 of CAIPMZ010000066.1, read as the reverse complement.
CGTAAAAATTCTTCGTTCCACTTGTTGACGACCTCCTCAATTATCCCATCGTAGCGATTATAGTCACTATTGCCAAGCGGTCCTTTATTCTCATACGGCCCAACTGGGATGTTATTTTTTTCATCTTGATTATTATTATTTTCAAAAATATTTAAGTCAAGTTTATTCAAAAAAGGTTTCCTGTCTGCCCAAAGTTCAATATAATGGATTCCTTTTACTAGACCAAGATAAAACCGATTCGATTGGGTTTTTCCTTGAAGATCCCTTCCTTGCCAAAACCAGTTTTTGCCCCACCAGCTAGACTTGGAATTTTTTTGAATTTCTCCATCAATCACAAGCTTAATATCATCACTATCAAAGGCATTTCTCTTTTTACAAGTAACTTCCACATCAAGAAAATTAACTGGAAAATCAACAACCACAACAGTAACCCAGGATTGACGATCTTTTTCTGATGATTGAATGTCTTTCAGCACGTTCAATGAGTTACCAATATCTAACTTATTGATCTGCGTCTCACTTAATAGCTCAGCTCCTCTTTTCGGAATAAATTTTATAGTATGTTTTCCCGCAGTCAACCTCAAAATAAACACACTTGTTTTTTCTGTTCCCTTTAAATCTGAGCCATTCCAAGCTGAGGGAATATCAAAATACTGTGGTTTATTTCCTAAAGGAATTTCCCTCAATTTAAGCTCATCAATTTCCACCCTCAAATCTTCTCCTCCAAATAATCCGAGAAATTTACCATTTTGACACACAGCAGAAACTTTGATCATGTAAACTCCAGCATCCGAAACATTAAAATTGAATTCCCATGGTTGCTTTATTTTTTTATACATAGGTTTATAGTATTTTTAAAAAATCTATAATCTTATAACTATATTACCTTATTGCCCCTCCCCGTCATTGCGAGCATGTAATCATGCGTGGCAATCCAGGGCCTTGCCAAGCAACTCATTTTTCACTCCGCCCTGGGTGGATCACGATGACACATTTTATTTCCATTATATCTCTATTGCATTTCTATTATTTCTATTGCATTTCTATTGCATCCCTACTTTATTACTTTGCTACTTTCAACTTTACGACTATCTTCATCCTACCACCCTAAATTATTCATTTCAAGCTACTTTTCAAAAAGCCGCTTTACACGAGTTTGCAAAGCGGTTTTTCTTTTTACCTTATGTAGTTGTATGGTAACGCTTAAATTTTCAACCCTAAATATTCCTTCAAAGTCAGAAAAAGCCTAAATTAAACCATATTTTCACATATATTTTCAAATTCTTGACTTCTCATTTTATCACATATATAATGTATGTATGATGAAATATTAACAAATTATCATATATACAATAATTATATGGAGAAAAATAACCTTTTGGGGATTCTAAATGATTGGAATTTTTGGAAAAAAGACTTAGCCTCTGGCATCAGAAGGAATTCCTACTTAACCGTGCTTGAAAAAATGCTTCCCAGTCAACAGGTTAAGATAATCACGGGAGCTAGACGAAGCGGAAAATCCTTTCTCATGCGACAACTAGCTAAAAAGTTGATTGCTTCTGGTGTCGATAAAAAAAATATCCTCATCGTTAATTTTGAAGATCCAGGCTTTGTCAATTTAAGTACTGACCTACTTAGTCAAATTTTTAACGCTTATTTAGAATCTCAAACTCCCAAGGGAACAATTTATCTTTTTCTGGATGAAATACAAGAAGTTCCACGCTGGGAAAAGTGGGTTAGGACCACTCAAGAACTAGCTAAGGCTAATTTAGTGCTTTCCGGCTCTAATTCAAAACTCCTGAGTGGCGAATTAGCCACAGTCCTGACAGGCAGACACCTAGATGTAACCGTAATGCCCCTATCATTTCAAGAATTTTTGAATTTTAAAAATTTAACAATCAAAAATAATTCAGATTTAATAGCTAAAAATGTAAAACTAAAAAAACTGTTTCAAGAATTTTCAGAGTTCGGTTCTTTCCCGATAGTTGTTTTAGAAGAAGAAAAGAAAAAGGAACTCTTGCTTAATTATTATGATGATACTGTCAACAGAGACTTGATCAAGCGTTATAAAATCAGAAAAACTGAAAAACTCAAAAGTCTGGCAAATTTTTATCTCAGCAATATTTCCTCCCCCATAACATTCAATTCCGCTGGACAATTTTTGCAAATGTCAGCCGAAACCACGGAGCGTTTTTCTGGTTATCTCGAAGCTTCCTATTTAGTATTCTTCCTGAAAAGATTTTCCTACAAATTCAAGGAACAAGAGAAAAGCCCTCGAAAAGTTTACGCCGTGGATACTGGCATAGCCAATACGATCGGTTTTCGCTTTAGCCCTAATCTCGGTAAACTTGCAGAAAATATCGTCTTTTTGGAACTAAAAAGAAGGTCCTACCTTAATCCATTTTTAGCGATCTATTATTGGAAAAGTTTGGCTGATGAAGAAGTTGATTTTGTAATTAAGGAAGATACTATTATTAAAGAATTGATCCAAGTTTGTTGGAATCTTTCAGACATCAAGACAAAAAAGCGAGAAATAAAAGCGCTTCTTAAAGCAATGGCTGAATTTAAATTGAAAAGTGGACTTATCATAACCGAAGATTTTGAAGGAGAAGAAAATTACGACGGAAAGAAAGTTCGTTATGTAAGTTTGAAGAGATGGCTCTTGAAATTGTAAAAAACATTAGGACTTTTTACCTTATGTAGTTGTATGGTAAAACTTAAATTTTCAACCCTGAATATTCTTTCAAGGTTTCCAGCGTGGCTTGCACGGTTGAGTTTTCGGTGTTGAGAAGTTTGACATTTTCAAATTCTTGGAAAATTTTTGTAACAACTTCATCTGCCCAAGACGGTGCCAGTACTTTTACGCCAGCGAAATCAATTTCGATTGGCTCGCCACTGCTGATTCCTTTTGTAAGATAGGCGGACATTGCTAAATAGGCTTCTCTTCCCGCGGGACGAGAAACTAAGATTTCCCCAAACTTTTTGATTTCAATTTTCATAAAATTTTATAAATCACTTAAGTCGCTATCGGTTGCAAGGAGGTTCAACCTCCATAATGGAGTTTGAACCTCCAACGACTTTCTAATCAAACTAAGTTTTTATTATTACAACGTTAAAATAGCTAAGCATCCACTCACACTCTCAGTGACTTCTTTTATTTCCATCTTTTCATTCAAATCAGCTTGGGCATTGCCAGAAAAAAAGACGAGGTGCATTTTTCTGATTTGCAAATTTTCTTTCACAAATTTCAAGCCATTTCCTCTGCTTTCTGGCGCTCTGCCAGAAATTCTTTCCGTAAAAGCTGTTTGCAAACCCTCCATATCATTTTTAAGTTCTGGCTTCACGCCTCTGAGTGTCGCCAAAACACCCCTACCCCTATCGGCCAAAACTATTTTTATTTCATCTTCGAAAAAATCGTACCCAAAGAAAATTCCTGCAACATCTGTCCAGCTTCCCAAATTATGATCAAAGGAGTTATTGCCAATCTCACCTGCCATGGCAGATGCTATGTATATTCTTTCTGCTTGAGTGCCAAATTCTTTTAATAAATTATTCGTCATTCTGTCCAACCTAGCCTGAAAAATATCCCGAGTCTGACAATAAAATTCACCCTCAACCTCAACACTTTCGGGTGTTGTCGTTATCCAAGTATGCGCCAATTTTTGCAAATCTTTTTCCATAAATATATTTTCATCCTAGCAAACAAAGCCTGCCAAGTCCAGCAAAAACTATTTTATCTCCCTCCCTTTTGCCCAGGCGATTTCGAAAATCGGGCGGATGGATTTGACCAACTCTTCAGACTCTATGACAACGATAAAAGGATTCTCCTCGAGTGAGACAATGGAGATTTTGTTTGAAAAAAGCGTAAAGTCCATATTAATGCCATTCAAATCATCCAACAGACGCACTCTTTCGCCGACTGCCAAAAACTTTTGAGCTATTTCAACTTCGCTTTTATTATTCGGCACTAAATGTCGATTCCCCAAAGGATAAAGCTTTTTATTGTACCCCTTGGCCCATTTGTCCGTTATGCCAGGATAATGTTGCTCGCTTCTTTCGCAGGAATAAATATAGAAAATATCATCCTCATTGCCCATAATCTCCCAAGCCTTCAAGATCGATTCTTTCGTGTCGTAATAACTGATTTTCGGTCTGCTCTTACCCTTACTGCCGAGTGTGCGAATCATTGGGAGCATTTCTGAGAAATTTTTCGCCACATTTTTAAGTTGCGACAAGATGACAGTCGGATCAGTGGCTTGATAGGTATTGATTTTTAAATTCGGCAGTTCGCTAGCATAGCCTCTCTTCATTAAGCCTTCCAAGATTACATAGATAATCGAGCGCTTGAGCTTGGTTGTTTTTGAAATATCCGTCACGTTTCCCGTTCCAAGCTCAACCAACGCCAAATATACTTGAGCCTCTTTTTCCGTGAAACCCGTCGTTTCCAAAAGTTTTACCAAATCATTGTCCATATGTTTTTAAATAGATTTTAGATTCTAGATTCTTAATTCTAGATTTTAGATTTTAGATTATAGTTACCTACTAAATCCCCTTCTTGTCATCTTGAGCGTAGTTTCTCTGCCCTAAGCAGAGAAACGAAGTCGAAAGATCTGAGCCCAGATTCTTCGATTCCTCCGCCTGCTGGCGGATTCACTCAGAATGACATAATTAGATTATCTTAATCCTACCAAAAACTACTCTATTTGTCAACATTTTTGATAAATAATTTTAATTATCCTATTTTTAGGCTATTTTTAGGCATATTAGTATTTATTACCATTGATAAAATACTAAAAATAGTATATACTTGCCCGTTAAGATGAATTAGGAATAACCTATCATCTAACAAAAAGTTATTTAACAACGCAACCAACGGAGAAAAAATGAAAACAGAAAAATGCGGACACGAAGAAACTCTAGCGAGCTTAAAGCTCGAGATCAAGACACTTCGCGCCCAAAATATTTCCCTTAGGGAATATAACAATGAATTGCTTAATGAAACAGGCGGAGAAGTAGAAACTCTAGAGAGTTTGAAACTAGAGATTGAGGAGCTTCATGCCAAAAATGCTTCTCTTAGGGGACATAACGATAGGTTGTTTGAAATAAAAATGATTATGAACCCTATTGTTTGTTAGAAGAATAAGGTTCGCGAAGTTATCCTTGATACAAACTTCGCATCTATTTATAAAAACAGCTATTCAAAAACAAAAAGGGGTAAATTATGGAAAAGAATCTTAAAATTTTAGTTTTCGACGACAACGAAAATAATCGCAAAGTCGCAGAAGCTCAGTTTGGTACATATGACCTGACAGTCGTCGGAACATATGACGAGGCGCAGAAAGCTCTTTCTCAGGAAACTTTTGATGTAGTACTGACAGATCTTCTTGTCCCAGTCTCATCGCAGATGCTTGGCAACATGAAAGAACATTTTGCTGGACAGGAAATGCCCGTCGGTATATTCATTGGTCTCTTGGCTGCCGTACGATCTCGGGCTAAATATGTCGCCGTCTTCACCGACAGCGACCATCATGCCCACCCAGCATCAGCATGTTTCGACGCTTTTAATAATGGCGGCGAAAGCAAACCCACGGTCTTCACGGTCGAGGGAAGCAAGGTGATTCTTTCTAATACGAGAAACTGGGTTGGATATTTTCTTCCCGACAACCTCTCGGACGACCTCCTCTCATCAGGTCGTCTCAAAAATTACCTCGAGAACGGAGGTGGTTTTGAGGGTCTCGTTCATGCTAAGAACTGGGCAGCACTTCTTAAGTATTTGCTTGAGTGATTCCGGACGAGCTACTTCACCCATTAGCAACAGAACCCTTTACATGAGGGATGAAGGAGATCCGCCCGAGGCGGATCGAAAAACTTAGAGCCGTAAAGACTAAAGGGAAATTAATACAACCCGGCCGATTTGTGAATAATTCCGAATCGGCCCCATCCTTGATAGCGTGAAGAATCGCACTTTCAAGAGATGGAAAAACCAGAACAGTGCGATTCAGGTCAGAGACGCTGAACCGACAATGGGTTATCCTTGAATAAAACTTTGCATCACCTCTACAGATTGGTTTTCTGTAGAGGTTTTTTTATTTCTTCAGCAACTGCAAAACCAAGTGGATCATTCGCTCTTTATTCTTGGGGTTACTTTCGGCAATACGTAAAAGAACTTGGCAAGAGTTTTTTGATATTCTCCAGTGCCTGTTGAAATTCAGCGTAATTATGTTTAACTACTTTTGGGTTGATGCTAAAACCCTTAGTTATATGCTGACGCAGAACTTTGGTTGCCCAAATACGAAAAATTGTGGCTTGTTTTGAATTAACTCTATAGCCGACAGATAGTATTACATCCAAGTTAAAATACTCTATTTCACGAATAACGCTTCTACCCCCCTCTTTTTGAGCTGTTGCAATTTTTGCAACAGTTGCTTTTTCATTTAGCTCCTCAGAATTAAAAACATTCTTAATATGCCTAGAAATACCAGACTTATCCACTCCAAACACATCCGCAATTTGTTGCAGACTTGCCCAGATAGTTTCTTTTTTGAAATCACCTTTCAGCTCAATTGCGCCATTTTTGGCTTGGAAAATCACGATTTCTTTTGGTTTTTTGGTTGGCATATGTTTGTTTTAAGACTTATAATGATATTCTATCATTAAGTCAAAAATGCGTCAAATTTTTCAATTCAGCATCACGCCAAATCAATTAAAACACTGCCTGTTGCAAGGAGGTTGAGCCTCCATAATGAAGGCTCAACCTCCAACGCCTGACTAGCCTTAAATGAATTCAATCTAAATTACTCTCAAAAATAATTCAACATCTGATTCATTCCTACATTTAAACTAGCAAGAAGATTTTCAAAAAACGAAACCAGGTAGTGTTTCTGCTCAACTTGTGAGGTAAAAAAATATTGTCCGCCGACTTCCCGCACCATTTCCGCTCCCAGTACAGCTGGTTGATTTTTCAATAATTCAATATTTACCAACTCACCCCCTTGGGAGTTGGACTCCCACAAAGGGAGTCCAACTCCCTTTCGCTCGCCCTCCCATTCACTATCTATTGTATTTTGAATATCCTCTATTGTATCCTGGCTATTGTCTATTGAATTTTGTATATTGTCTATTGCATCTTGACTCTTATTTGGAATTTGCGATTTGTCATTTGAAATTTTTTCTATCCAAACCCATCCGCCTTTTGTTTTTTCATAAACCTCATCTTCCGCAATCGAAACCTTGCCGTGATCATATTTTAATTTGCTGGCAATTTTGCCGTCCGGATAACGCAATTCAACTTTCGCCTTTTTATTATTTAAGGAAAAACTTGAAACTTGGCGAGTGATTTCCTTGGCTTTACCCTTCTTAATAACAACGCTTTCTTTGATTGGGTGGTTTGCAAGCTTTTTAGTTCCAGTTGCGATGCTCCAACCTTTGAGATTTATTTTCTTTTTCGAATTATTTTTAATCGTCAAAGTTTCAAACTCACTATCTTTGCCTTTCGGATTTGCTTTGACAGCAACAAGCGCAACTTTTGGATGCGGAATTTTCTGAACTTCGACCTCAAATTCTTTTAAAGTCTCCTCGCTGCCATCGGTTAATTTTACGCTCGCTAAATATTTTCCAGTGGCGAGATATTTATGCCTTGTTTTTAATAAATAACTTTTATGCCCATCGCCAAAATCCCAAGTCACTTTTACACTATCGCCATCACTATCGCCAGTTGAAATTGAAAAATTCGCATATACATTTTCATACACATCATCATCAATTTTCAAAGTTCCATACGGCTCACTGTTTAAAATATTTTCCGCACCCGGCGTTAAAAATTTACTCCAACGCCAGCGGTTGCCATCGAAGTTATAGGAAAGGTTTCGCTTGCTACCGTCATACAAAGCTTTAGAAACCTCTTTTCCATTGGGATCAAAAAGAGTCACCCTTTCATCGCCAGAATTATTGAGCGCAAATTTAAAATCTTTTTTAAAAATCGCCAAATATTCTTTGGCTTTTATTAGAAAGCCTACCGGGAAAGTATACTTTCCCGTTTTTGAAGCATCGTGCAAGGTCCAGCCAGCTAAATCAACCTTTTCCGCCGTGCCATTATATAGTTCAATATATTCTTCATATTGAGCCTGAAAAGGATTAGGGAAAAGTTCCGTGATTTGAATTTTATCGGAGTAAACTTTTGGCGACTCAGGAATTTTTTCTGCGAGTTTTGAATTTTCTGCACCAGGCGTTGCACAGTCAGTAGTATTTGCATCAATATTTTCAGCCACAGAACACGTATGCCAACTATATTTCATTGCTCCATCAGTAAAAATATCATTTCGCTCCATAGATTTTTTTATAAGACTATTTTCTCCAGCAAATGGAATTTTTCCGTCTCCAGCCGTATCTATAATATTTCCACTACACTTTAATATAAGCCTTAGGGTTGTATTTGAAAGTGACAAATAAGAAAGTGCCTTGTGCGTGTCAGTATTTATTTTCGAGTCATCTCTTGTCTTATAGGATATTACAAAATAATCTTTGGGTGATATTGTCTGATCTTTTAAACTTGCCGTTACTATGATTTCCTTATCATCAATTACCTTCACAGTTTGACATTCATCAAGATTGATTAACTTGGCTGTTGTATTTTTGAGCTCAAGCCATTCATCACTCGTGGAGCTACCCATCCCCATCCACATTAATTCGTTTATTATAATATCACCCTTATCTATGCCACCTTCACTAGACCATGCCTTTTCATTAAAAACAAAAAACACTGCCAAAAAAATTGGCAGTGCCAGTGATAAAAATACAACCGCGTATTTTATTTTTCTCTTTGTGTTCACGCGAAGTTTGCCCCTTGCAATTAAGTTCTATGGCTAAATTTGGTTCCTAGGGACTTAGTCCCCAGCTGGGGACTAAGTCCCTAGGAACACCCGAATTTTTTACGTTGGAAAATTTAAGCTCTGATTTTTCCTTTAATCATATCCCCAAGCTCTTTCGTGTTTTGCAGCGAGTCGCGCTTTTGCATATTAAAAATGATACTCTTGATATGATACGGATCCGAGATTGTTCTAAAAACAAATTCCTTATCTTCAGCCGCCGTTTGGACTCTGACATCGCCGTAATTTATAATCGTGGGGAAAAAGCCAACAACTTCAGCGGTAATATCCTGCATCTTTGAATATTCCATTTCACTAACTCTGCGCGAAAACATCCCCTGTTGTTCAATATTCACGATCCGTTCAGTCGTAATTATCCAAACATCAAAATAATAATCAATCCAAATTAAAAAACCGTACACCCAAATAATTAGTAAAAAGAAATTTTCGAGAAAAGCTAAAAATTCCTTCGACTGTGAGCCCATAAAATCTGGGAAAAATCTCGGGATATAGGTCACGGAAAAAAGAAAAATTACTGCCAAAAAAATCAACATTAAAAATTGTTGCAAAAGATAAAACCAATTTCGATGAAGCACTTTTACGATCTCTTCATTTTCCCCGACGCCCTTGAAATGAAATTTTGAAAAGCCATTAATCATAGAAAAGTCGCTGAAAAAATATTAGCTAGCGGGATTTGTCTAAATAAAATAAAGTTCGTAAAAAGCAGGACCAATATAACTGGCACAAAAATCGCCAACATAGTTAATTTTGAAAAGGCGCTGTAAGCATAGAAAACAATGTGAAACACAATAAAGACGCTCATCAGCGACATCGTGAAGAAAACGACTAAATAAAGAATTTGGAATATGGTAACGAGCATAGTTTTTTATAATGTCTTTGCGAGCATGTGATCATGCGTGGCAATCCAGAGCAATGCTACGTTCTGGATCAGTCACTCCGCCCTGGGCGGATCGCGATGACAAATTTTATTTCTATTTTATCTCTCTTATATCGCTACCGAATTTCATTAGACATTAGGCATTGGATATTAGAAATTTTTTTATATTTTTATTATAGCAGTTTATTCTGATTCTCGACAGGCACCGGATAACCCATGTGGAGAAAGCCGCTGTCGGTTACGACGCGCCCGCGGGGCGTCCGCGTTAGAAAGCCAAGTTGAATTAAAAATGGTTCGTAAACATCTTCAATTGTTTCAATTTCCTCAGAAGTGGCCGCCGCAATCGTAGAAATTCCAACTGGCCCGCCCCCGAATTTTTTGATAATGGTTTCTAAAATAAAACGGTCAGTCGGTTCAAGGCCTAAGTGATCCACGTCCATCATGTCCAAGGCTTTTCTGGCGATAGCGCTATCAATTACGGGATGCTCATTAATTTGAGCATAATCCCGCACCCGTTTAATCATCCGGTTACCCACGCGGGGAGTTTTTCGACTAGAGCGCGCAATTTCGCCAGAACCACTTTCATCCAGAGAAATGCCCAAAATTTTGCCACTGCGAGAAATAATTTTTTTCATTTCTTCATCATTGTAAAATTCCAATCTGTGAATTGCCCCGAAACGATTGCGCAGTGGATTGGAAAGGCTGCCCAATCTGGTGGTGGCACCAATCAAAGTAAACTTTGGCAAATCAAGTTGAAGAGTTCGCGCCGAAGGGCCTTTCCCAATAATTACATCCAATTTGTAATCTTCCATGGCGGGATAAAGCACTTCTTCGATCAACTTGTTGAGGCGATGAATTTCATCAATAAAAAGCACATCGCCATCTTGTAAGTTCGTCAAAATTGAGCCCAGGTCGCCCACTCTTTCAATAGCTGGCCCAGAAGTGATTTTGATGTTCACGCCCATTTCATTGGCAATAATATGCGCCAGCGTGGTCTTGCCAAGCCCTGCCGGTCCATACAAAAGCACATGCTCAATTGATTCACCCCTTTTTTTGGCAGCGTCAATAAACATCTGCAAATTTTTGCGAATTTTTTCCTGGCCAACATATTCCGACAGCCTTTGCGGCCTGAGGGTGTTATCTAGGGAGACATCTTCAATTTGTTCTTCGGAATTGGTAATCATATTTTAAATCACATAGCATGGAACATAAAGCACGTAGCATGCAGACGTGAGATAGTAATCAGTAAAACCCTTATGCATAGAAACACATAGAAATATGCTTCACGAAATATAATTGAAATTAATTGTTTTCTATTTCTACCATATTTCTATTATATCTCAACTTTATCTCTATTATATTTACCTTTGTTGAAACAAAAAACCATTTTCAACGTATTAAATGTTATAGATCCTTGTTGCATGTTCTATGTTACATGCTATGTGTGCATTCTACCACCCCTTGACAAAAAATCCAAGCCGTGCTAGACTGTTCTATCGGGTGGAAAAAGAGCTCCGATTTGTTTTTTTTTAAATTTTGTGTTTGTTGTCCTGTAGACAGCTGGGGGCTTCTATCTTTTGTCCTCAGTATCGGGTGCTTTTTTGTCCAGACATGGGTTGGGTGGTTTCGGCTGCGCTCCTCCTCGACACTGCTCCTTCCCCGGCGGATCCGTCTGCTGGGACTTGTCTACAGAACAATCAACGCAAAACTTAGCAATTGCTCCCGAAAAAACCTTCTCATTTATGAGAAGGTTTTTTGCTACGCGTTTTTCAACAAAAAAGTATTGCAGAAAGTCGCATATGCAAGAATTTGATATATTTTTTAAATTCTTGGGACATATTCAAATAAAGTTATTCCGTTTTTAACCTCGTGATAGAATTCCGGATCAGTCACTTCTGTTTCCGACCACTGACCAGGGGTTTTCAGCACGGCTTTGATTTGCAATTTTGAATTTATTTTTTTCAATTCCTCTTTAACTTCCTCTTTTTCATTAGTCAACACAAATAAATCAATGTCGCTATTGAACATCTGCTCGCCTCTGCTAGCCGAACCGAAAAGAATGATTTTCTTTGAAAATTTTTCTAATTTGAAAATAACCGGTTTTATCCCATCCAAAATCAAGTCCAGTTTGAACTTTTTCAGCTCGATAGCTTCTTGATTGATTTGATAAAATTTCATATTGCCCTTGATTTTCTTTAAAACAAGTTTCTTTTCAGCAAGCGTTTTCAAGATACCACTAACCGAAGCCTTACTACAGGCCACTTTTTTCGCTATTTCTTGCCCATAAAATTCATTTTCTGGGTAGTTCGACAGCAGGATGATGATTTTTTTCTCAAGTTTAGTCATTTTTGAACTTAAGTTTAATAATTCTGAACTTAAGTTCATTTTAGCATGCTTTTTGCTTTTTGTCCAGATTAAGGAGGGCTGGAGACTCGACCTCCATTAGGGAAGTCGAGCCTCCTTGTAACTAACAGTGTTTTATTTGATTTAGTATTAGCCATAATAAGCGTGTCAATTTCATGCATATGCATTTTTTTGACACACTTGAAAAATGCTTGAGTATACGCATTGCAACCATGCCCATATGGCCTAAGTTGCGATGCTAGGAATATTTCTATTTACTCACACTAAAAAAGTATTGCAAAAAGTCGCATATGCAAGAATTTGCAATACTTTTTAAAATAACTTCAACACGAAAGGTTTACATCTTATGCCAAACTAACTTAATCATTCGTAATTTACTATTCCGGAGCTTAGCTCCGTCCCAGTGCAAAGATCCATTTTCGTAAATTCGTATTTCATTCGCCCGCCTGCCGCCAGGGCAGGCCCGCCTGCAACGCTATGCCAGTCCGCATCGCTACGCGAAGCGTTGCTGGCGGGCGCAGCATTGCGGGCAGGTAGTTTTGCATCGGCTTTTTATTTCCTCGGCAACGTATCCCAAAGTAAATTGAAGATGAGTTTTTGAAGATCAGCCAGCTCTTTGGACTCAATAATGCTGGCCATTTTTTCTTTCCCAGAAATTGTCGCTTATGTCTCGCCTCTTTTTTATCCCCTCTTTTATTTTTTAGCCAAAAGATTATAATAAAAGCGTAAATAATCTTTAACTAAAACATATGTTTGAAAAATTTAACTTTGAAGGTTTGGGTAGCCAGCTTCCTAGCCCGCATCCCTTTGAATTATCTGCTAAAGAACGCCTTGAAAAATATCCGAAAATAGCTAAGACCTTAGAAAAGCTTAAGTCAGAAAACTTAGCAGATTTTTCCAATAAATACGATACGCTAATAGATTTTTTCGATTGGCTAGCTTTAATCTTGCCAGAAAATAATTACGCCCAGACTAAAGAACGTATTCTCGAAAGCGCCGAGTGCTTTGCTGATTGTATTGTCGGCTTTGATCCTCTTAAAGATGACAGCTTTGAATATATGAAGGAATGGAACGAAGACCAGGCAGTTTGGCACACCGCGCTTGAAAACGCTATTAAGCAGGATTTACCAGAGATTATAGAGGCTATTGGGCAAGCACCAGCCATTGAACTGAAAACTGAACTTGACCAGCTCATTGGAGAAGAACATAAATTTTTTAGCAATTTCGCTTTGTTCATCGCTTGCAAACAAACAATCTGGCCTGGTGACAAAAGAGAAAAAGTTCCAGTTGAGCAATAGTTTTCCAACCTAATCACAAAAAAACAGAACTTTTTCAAGGGTCCTGTTTTTTTATATTTGCCAAAATATTTTTTCAACAATTTAGCAATATCATACGGAATCAACTTAATCAGTAGCAGAAAGACGTTGGAGGCTCGACCTCCATTAGGGAGGTCGAGCCTC
>CAIPMZ010000065.1 GCA_903866285.1 uncultured bacterium | reverse complement strand
TTATTACTAAGAAAAAAGAAATTTCGGCGGAGAAATATATTCTAGCGACGGGCGGAAAATCTTATCCGCAGACTGGCTCAACTGGTAAAGCTTTTGCTTGGTTGGAAGCGTTAGGGCATAGCGTAATTGAGCCCTTGCCAAGCTTAGTGCCAATTATGATTGCCGAGCAAGCCATTAAGGACGCTCAGGGACTGACTGCACATAACGTTTCGATAACGGCTATGCAAGCTGGTAAGAAAATCGTGACGGCAACTGGCGATTTGATGTTTGCTCACTTTGGACTGAGCGGCCCATTGGCGCTTAATCTTAGTCGCAAGTTGCGAGAGGTTTTTGAGAAAGGTGAGCTTAAACTTTTCTTAGATTTAAAGCCGGAGCTTTCTTTTGAGCAGGTTGATGAAATTATTCGGAAGGATTTTGAAGATAATGCGCATAAAAATTTAAGTAATTGCCTGAAGGATTTTGCTAGCCCAAAAATGTTGGCTTTAATTTTTACGCTGGCTGGCTTAGACACCCATAAACACGCCGGTAATCTTAGCCGGCAAGCTCGGCTAAAAATCGTGACCCTTTTTAAAAAGATGGAAATGACCGTGGAAGAACTTTTCGGTTTTGAAAAGGCGATGGTTACGAGGGGCGGAGTTTCGGTTAAAGAAATTGATTCAAAAACCATGCAATCAAAAATTATTGAAAACCTTTATTTCGCTGGGGAAATCATCGATGTCGATGGCCCAACGGGTGGCTTCAATCTCCAAGTTTGCTGGGCAACTGGCTACGTAGCTGGTGAAAGCGTTGCTAAAAAATAAGCCCTAAAAAAAGACTTTCTGAAAGGAAAGTCTTTTTTATGTTGTTAAATGTCTATAAAATTTGGCTGGAGTTTTTTCATTTTTTAAGTTTCATGTGAGTTAAATAAATTCGTTCAAGACGGGATGGTTGGTAAGCCTTATTGTAAAGCGAGGGAATCGTGATTGGACTGGCGCTAGCGATGAAAAATAAATTAAGGGGTTTTTTGCGAAGAGAGAAGTGCTGAATGGCGAAATGAAAATAAGTAGTAAATATTTCATAACAAAAGAAGGCGAAGGTAAGCCAGAGCGTTAGGGTGTAAAGAAAGCCAAAAAGTGGCGTAGGGAAAACTTTTGCGGTTGAATTACTAAAGGTTTTTGCTAAGGTACTAAGGCCTGCGGAAAAGTTTTGGTGATTTTTTTGCAGGAAGGTTGAGCTGGCCTGGGAAGTTTCTTTTTTTGCAGCCGAAGCCCCAGCGATTGTTTTTTCAGTTGGAGTTAGTTTTGCTACCTGAGCCCCGAATTCTTGAACGGTAATAATTGTTTGGGTTCCGTTAATTTTTCCCGTGATAACGGCAACCCCAATTTCTTTGTACTTTGGATTTAGGATATTTTTTTTGTGGCTTTCGCTTTGCATAAATGCTTCATGTTGAGCTTTGGCGTCAGTAAAATTAATGGCTAAATTTTCCCCGGCAAAAGAATAATCGTAACCGCTTTGGCCAATCCATTGCCAAGGCGTGACTCCGCTAGGTGAAACATGCGCAAAATAGTTATGCAAGACCATATCGTTGGCTTTTTCTAGGGCAGCCTTGGAAAGAGCAGCATTGGTTTCAAGTGGTTGAATAGCAAGTTTAGTTCTCTCCATATTTACTAAATCGGTAACTGCTTGGACATCGAGGGTGGCTGCCTGTGAATAATGAAAAGGCGCTAGCAGGGTCAGGACTGCTAGGCTTGAAAAGAATAGATTTGAGAGCCATTTTTTAGACATATAAAAAAGAAAAAGGGCGTTTCACCCGAGTGAAACGCCCTTTTTAGACATTTATAAACTAATTATATACCTATTTTGGCTAAAAGTCAAGGTTTTTAGCTTCTTTAGTTTTAAAATAGCTAACTCGAATTAGCATTAAGGTATGTGCAAGTCCATGAACATAATTAACACTTGGGTTAGTTGAAATTATTGGTTAATTTTCGATCAATTTGAGCCATAAGCTGTTCAATTTCTTCTTTCTTTTTCATCTTTCTGGCTACTGCTAATCTAGC
>CAIPMZ010000064.1 GCA_903866285.1 uncultured bacterium | reverse complement strand
TTAGTTTTGTTATTTATTTCAACGAGGTATTTCATATTTTTCTAATTTTTCATTAAATCTACTACTAATTAAATAATAAATATTAACCTAAAATAAGCTATTTTTTCAAAAACTTCATCTAATTTCATCTAACTTCATCTAATTTCATCACCCTCAGACAATGACCACCATCCGCCCCTATCAGATCCTGCATGTTTTATTTTCCCAGCCTTTTTAAGCTCCTGTAATAAATTAGCTATATCCTGCGCCTTCAAATTCGGAAAAGCATCTTTTAAATCCCGAGCAAATCCTTTTTTGTTTCTTATAATATGTTTTAATATCAATTGCTTTTTTTCATCTCGCGAAGTGCCAACAATTCTAGTATATAAACCGAGTTTTTCTTTAAATGAATAATACTCATGCGATAAAACATATTGAGCTCCACTCGTTTTTCCAACTCGCTCGATAATGCCAACTTCCAAAAATTTATCTTTAAACTTTATATCTTTTATCTTTTGATTTTCTCTAATTTTTTCTAATTCAAAAATCTCTTCAAAGGACAATGTTATTTGTTTTTGATTAGTTATTTTTTCCAAAAATAATATAAAATTTTCATCTTTAACCTTAGCTGGGATATTCAGAACGACGCAATAATTATCAGTTCCCAAAAAATCAGGCAGACCTTTTCCTTCTCGTATTGTATTGTCAAAAATCATATCCATTCCTTGACCTGATCGTTCCACCAATCCGGCCAATTGAAAAATTTCTGCAATTCGCCTATTTCTCCATTCTGATTTTTCTAACACATTTTCAGGGTTAACTCCATTTACAAAACCACCAGGACTTTGAATAGAAATCTTCTCTGGCGTAGCTTTAATAAATATAGAGGATGATTGAATATCATAATCACGATGAGCAATTGCATTTGCGAGTGCCTCTCTAATTGATTCCTTATTAAATGCGACAACATCTCGCTGAATAAATCCCTCATGATATGGAAAACGAATATTTCTTGCGTTGATACTCTCCCACACATCATTGTATATCTTGAAAAATGGTTCACGCCAGTCCCTCCTAAAATCATGTCTAATTTTCTGCATTTGTCGCCACTCAAAGATAATCTCAGCACAAGGAAGTAATTCGTCAATTTTTTGTTTTTTCCCAAAGAGAATCAATGCGGCATTATTAAGCCCATTATCACTCAGTGCCCCGACAGATCGCAAGGTTTTTTCAATTGAAAATGTTAGATATTCTCTTCTGTCTTGTTTCTGCGCCCAAAGCTTTTTAAAATTTTCTACCGCCTCATTGTCTATGTCACACAAAGAAAAACCTCTCACTACCTGAGCTGAAAAATCACCCACTGTTTCATTTAAAATTTCTTTAATCTTATCCTGAGTCATTTCAACTAATGAGCTACCTGCGCGCATTGGATAAGCATAAGCTCCACTAGATTTCACTATCACACAGATTGAGCGACTTGGGATGTGAAAAATAATAACCCGCTTGTTTTTATAAAATTTTTCTTCAACATCAACCCTAATTTTAAGATTTTGTAATAATTTATGCGATAATGTATCAGTAGTACCTTGAAATGCTTTTGTCCCTGAAATTTCTTTTTCATCCGTAACGCCTAAAATCAATTTTCCACCACCCTCATTTGCTAGTGCAGCACAATAATCAGGCAAATCTTTAGTAGCACTAAAGCTATTTTCAGCTTTTTTAAATTCCAAATTGAGCCCTTCTGAATATCTAAGCCATTTTTCAAATTGCTCGTCTGTTGTTTGATTTTTTAGCATATTTTCTATTGTTTTATTTTTACAGCAAATTGGATAGGAATAATCTCCATATTATTCAAGTCTTTGTTTTTCCATTTTAAAGTCAGTATACACGGAAAAGTCCAACCCAAAATCTTGGAGTTTCGGAGCATCATCATCTTCATTATTTTTCAGATTTAGATTCATGCTTTTAATTATAACTTAGCCTGCAACTTTGCCAAAATTCCCTACTTTATATGTTTGAATAGTAGAAAAATTGAATTAAACGCAAAATTGTTTCCACATTTTACGCAAAATTATTGATTCAAACTATCCTCATCTTATCACCAAGTCGGCAACAACTCAAGGTTTTTACTCATAAAAAACGAATCAACACTGAAATTGATTCGCTTAGGGACAATAAGAATAAATCATGTTTTACGACCTGCTTTCAAGCTGGCTTTTCACAATTTCGCGGACAAGATTGCCATCGGCTTTGCCTTTAAGCTGGGCCATAGCCTGACCCATGATTTTTCCAAGGTCAGCCAGGGTTGGATTTTCACTGGTGGCCAAAATTTCAGCCACCACTGTTTCAATTTCAGCCGGCGAAAGCTGGGCTGGTAAATATGGCATGATTATTTCAAGTTCAATTTTTTCTTTTTCGGCTAAATCAGGTCGCCCACCCGCTTCAAATTGGCGGATGCTATCTTGACGCTGTTTAACGGCGCGCGCAATAACTTCCAGAATTTCTTCCTCCGTCAGTCCAACCTCGCGTTTATTTTTTTCAATTTCAACATTTTTAATTGCGCTATCAATCAAACGCAAAGTATCCCGACGAACGGCGTCGCCAGCTTTCATCGCAGTTTTAAGATCTGAGGTAATTTGTTCTTTTAAATTCATATTTTTGATTACGGATTGACACGGATTATTGACGGATTTTCACAGGCCGAGGATGTGATATTTAAATCAGCAATCCGTGATCCGTTGAGCATCCGTCCCAAATCAGTGCAAATCAGTTTAGTTGTTTTACATTTTGCGTTTGATGTTTTTCAACGCTTCATCATCAAATTTTCCAAGTTTTTTAAGCTTGTCAATTTCTTTGCGAATTTTCACTTTATAGAGCGCTTCGTCGCGTTTCTCAGTTTTACTCTTCTCGTCCTTTAAAAATCGCGTTCGGCGAGCACGAACAAGCACACCGCTTTGTTGCATCTTGCGTGAAAATCGTCGCATCAGACTTTCCGTTGTTTCCTTTTCTTTTTTTCTTACTTCAATCATATGAAAAACCTCCTTTCTCAAATTTTATCAAAATCTACGATTTTGCCAAAAAATTTAGAGTCCCGTAAAATTCTACTCTCAAGCTTAATCTTTCACAAGACGAGCCGAAGGCGAAACACACTCACCAACCAAAATCAATCATTAGGTGGTCTTGAGAATTTTTACTGGGACTACGTTGATTAAAAAAACATCTACGATTTTGCCAAAAAATTTAGAGTCCCGTAAAATTCTATCCTCGAATCTGATCCTTTTACTAAGACTACGCTGATTAAAAAAACTATACTTTTCTTCTTACACTTTCCTAAATACTGAGCGAGCATACTTTTTCTTTTTTCGCTTGAAAGTGGTTTACTTTGATGTTAAAAAGTTCAACAGCCGAGAAACACTTTCACTGAGATAAAAAGAAAAACGTATGCAAGCGAATACACTTAACTAACTTATTATAAGGATAATCCAAAATAAGTCAATTATTCTCCTTCACTCTGCATTTTTAACTCATCGCTATGCGAAACCACCACATTATTCTTTAAAATCTTTTTCACGGAATTGACCAACTTCTCATTCGTCACCGTTTCTTGCGTTCCACTAGTCATATCCTTAATAATCACCGTTTCGTCCAAAGCTTCCTTTTGACCAATAATCAGCGTAATTTCCACGCCAACTCGGTCAGCCACGCGCAGTTGCGATTTTAGACTTCCGCGTCCAAAACTTTCCGCTACCAAGATTCCATTTTTTTGCAGTTCTGCGAAAATTCGCAGACTCTTTTTCTTAGCTAAATCCCCTAGTTGCGCTAGGAAAACTTTTGGTTTCGGTCCAGTGTATGATTTAGCGTGGACTCTTTTCATTTCCGCGACTAAACGGTCCAGGCCCAAACCAAAGCCAATGGCTGGGGTATGTTCGCCACCGAGTTGCTCAACTAGATAATCATAGCGTCCCCCGCCACCCAAAGAATGTTTCTTCCCATCTTCGTCATTAGACCAAATTTCAAAAACGGTTTTACTGTAATAACTAAGACCGCGCACTAAACGTGGATTGATAACGTACGGCAGGTCAAGTTCGTCTAAATATTCTAAAATATTTTTAAAATGGACGCGACAATCTGGACAAAGCCTGTCAACTGACTGCGGCGCTAGTTCTGCCACTTGAATGCATTTATCTTCTTTACAGTCTAAAATCCGCAAAGGGTTTGTCTCTAGTCTACGTTTACAGTTTAGGCATAGCTTTTGCTTTTTCGATTCAAAATAAGCCACCAATAGCTCCTGATACTCCTTACGACATTTCGGACAACCCAAAGAATTAATTTGAAATTGGACGTTTTTAATCCCCAAGCTAGTGACAACGCGATGCGCTAGTTGAATAAGTTGCGCGTCCAAAATTGGATCTTGCTCGCCAAAAGCATCGAAATTAGCTTGAAAATGTTCGCGATAACGACCTTCTTGCGGACGGTCATAACGATAAACTGGACCAATTGAAAAAAGCTTCACTGGTTTTGAAAGGACATTCATTCCATGTTGAATATACGCCCTCACGATACCCGCGGTCATTTCTGGACGTAGGGAAAGCTTATCGCCACCTTTAGAGTTAAAAATATACATTTCCTTATCGACAATATCCGTGCCTCCACCAATTGAACGAATAAATAAATTCGCATATTCTACGGCTGGCGTATCAATGCGCTGAAAACCATACTCTAAAGCCATCCGAGAAACTACGCGACGAAGCTGGTCCCAATACGGCTGATCGCCAGGTAATAAATCTCGCATCCCGCGTGGAGGTTGCATTAAAATTTCTTCTTCAACTTGCGGTCTAATTTTTCCCTTGGCCTTTCCAGCAAACGGCTTTAAACTTTTTTTTGCAACAATTACAGCTTTCGCAGCCTTAACCTTAGTTGTTTTTTTATCCATTTTTTTTAGAGTTTGCTTTTTTAAAAGTTTAACTTTTGCCATAACAGTTAGATTTTATCAATTTATACTAACGATTAATTTATTGGAAAATTAAATAATTTATTTAAAGTTAAAAAATAATTTTCAATTCACAATTCACAATTTTCATTGAATTTCCAGTGATTTAATTTTCAAATATTTAGAAATTAAGGAATTGAACCTTAATTGTAAATTGAAAATTGATCATTGAAAATTATTAGAGTATTTCCGCTTTTTCAAATGGCCAGGCTCTGATTAAAACTTTTCCGATGACATCACTTTTCGGCAAGGGTCCCCAGACTCGGGAATCTGAACTGTTCGCACGATTATCACCAAGCACGAAATACTGATCCTGACTAAGCGTAATTTCAACCGTACCGCTCGTAGCTAAACCTTTTGGCAAATAAGCACTTTCATCCAAAATTTCACCTTCGGAATTACCTTGACTGAAAAGTTTAACCCGACCATCGGCAATTTTAATTTGTTCCCCTGGCAAGCCAATTACTCTTTTAATAAAATACTGCTGCGGATTTTTTGGATAACGGAAAACGACCACCTCGCCTCGCTTTAAATCTTTCGTCGTCCCAACTGTAAAAAGATGCGCACCCAATAAATTAACCTCCGTTTGCTTATAGGCAAACTCATTAACCACTAAATAATCGTTATTTTGAAAATTTGGTTGCATACTAGCTCCTTGGACGCGAAATGGCTGAAAAAGAAAAACCCGAACTGGAACGATAATCACCAACGCCCAGACAAAAACCTTGACCACCTCCAACAAAAAACTACCCACGCCATAATAGACCTGCTCTTCATTTTCTGGCTCAACTACCTCTTTTTTTGGGTTTTTTAGGTCTTCTTGCATTTAACTTTATAACTTTATTACTTTATTCACCTCGTAAAACTCGCTTCTCTCATCACGGGGCACGCTTTCAACTTCACGCCCTCTAGCATACCACGCTTTTGACCCAAATGCAAGGGTTACTTTTTGGCTAACATTAGCCATTTTAACGAATTTACCCAAATTTGTGACTCCCTTGACTTTTTAATTAAAACATATTAGACTTCTGTATCTTTTGATAAGGTAAAAATAGCTTGACTAAAAAACGATCTTTAAAAAAATAGCAAGCAGCTCTGAATCTTTTTTTACATCATTTTTTTTGATATTTTTTTCCTCCAACAATAAAAAATAAATATCATGACAAAAGCAGAACAAGCCAGGGCCTATGAGGAGCGCAAGACACTCCAGGCACGAGATGGAATTATGTACAAGCAAGAGCCACTGGGAGTATATTATATCCTTACCATTTTTACGGATCCAGCACTCCGTGATGGTTTTTATTCCCATCTAACCTACACAGCGCAAGTGCCAAGCCTGGATGACTTGGAAATTCTCGATATTTAATCGAGAGAGAAGGCGGTGACTACGCGCTTAGTCACCGCCTTTCTTTTTGCCTAAATTTTTCTCATCTTGGTAAAAAGTTTTTTGGAGAAAAATATACCTTTATACATTATTCAAAATACATTATACTTATTACATGGATCCAGTAGTGAGAATTCAAACAGCACACTGGATTAAATTAATTAATCAAATTAAGTTGCGTTTTTAGCATAAATAAATTTCTTTGGGCATAGCCCATTTGAATTTCTACTACTGGATGGATAGTTTGCGTAAAAAAGTTTCAATGGATCTCGAAAAAAGCCCCGCGAAAAGGCCGGCTTTTGTTGAGGCTAGCCAGCCGACTAAACGCGAGCTTTTTATTTCGCGCCAAGAAGCGCAGGAGCTGGATAAAAAATATGAAAAAAGTTTTAAAAAAGAAGCAAAGCCTAAAAAGAGCCTTAGCAAAATAATTGGGCTAATTTTCTTTTTTTTAATTACCCTAGCGTTTAGCTACTTT
Organism: uncultured bacterium; assembly: GCA_903866285.1. Taxonomy (GTDB): domain Bacteria; phylum Patescibacteriota; class Minisyncoccia; order Moranbacterales; family GWC2-37-73; genus CAIPMZ01. Next base: position 6,583 of record CAIPMZ010000064.1, on the reverse strand, counting down.
GGTTATTTTACTTGGAAGACAATCGCTACCGCCAATAAAATGAATTCGGCCAAAGATGCAAAACCCGCTAGTTTAGAACAGCACGTCCGTGCTATCATCGCACCGATTGTTCCGGCAGTGGCTAGCCCACTCAAAGGCGAAGCTGACGGTCGCATCAATATTTTACTTTTAGGCGCAGCGGGCGAAAAAAATGCTGGTCGAAATTTAACCGATACGGTAATGGTAATGAGCATCGACACTAAAAATAAAAAGGTGGCGCTCTTGTCACTACCCCGCGACCTTTACGTTAAGCTCCCCAATACCCAAACTTTTACTAAAATTAACAGCGTTTACAAGATAAGCTTAAACCAAAATTTAGGCCTGCAACCAATCAAGGAAGTTGTGGAAGAAATAACTGGTGTGCCAATTAATTATTACTTAGTAGTAAACTTCGACGGCTTCACCCGGATTATTGATGATATTGGTGGCATTAACATTACGTCCGAGCGTGATATTTACGATCCTCGCTATCCTGGACCAAATTATAACTACGAGACTTTTTCGCTCAGTAAGGGTTTTCATAGTTTAGATGGAGCGACTGCCTTAAAATATGTCCGCCAGCGTCACGGCGATCCCGAGGGTGATTTCGGCAGAGCCAAACGTCAACAGCAAGTTATTCAGGCGGTCAAAAATAAGCTTTTTTCAATGGAAACTTTTTTTAACGCGGGCAAGCTCAATGATGTCCTAACTACCCTTGGCGACAATATCACCACCGATATCGCCACCGAAGAAATTGGTAGTTTTATTAACTTAAGTAAAAATGTCGACACCCAAAATGTTAACAACATCGTAATTGATGCCTGGAAGCCAGATAGCCTCCTTAAAGTTTCCCATGTAGCTGTTGGCGATGTGATGGCCTTTATCCTGGTCCCCAGGGTTGGAAACTACAGCGAGATTCAAGATGCAGCCCAAAACATTTTCAACCAAGCTGAAATTAAAAAACGCCAAGTCGCTATCGCCGAGGAAGCTGCTACTATCGAAATCATAAACCAAAGCGGCGACAGCCAACTAGCCACGAAAGTTAGGGCGATGCTGACTGAAAATCTTGGTTTAAAAAAAGTTACATTTTCCGCTACCTCAGCGCCTGACCTAGCCGAGCAAACTTCCCTGCAAGATAACACTAACGGCTTAAAACTTTTTACCCTCGATGAGCTGCTCAAGAAGCTACCCGCCAAGCTTGCCTCGGAAAAAGTTACTAGCGAAAATTCCAAAGCGGAACTTATCATAATTCTAGGTAAAGACTTAATTGAAAATTATAAATTTGAAACAGATTCAATTGAGGACTATAATAAAGCGCAGGAGAGTCAGGCTAATTTTGATTTCACAAGTCAATAACACATAACATAGAACACATAACACGTAACATCTAAAATGCATTTTTGTTCCATGTTTTATGTTCCATACTAAATATGCATTTAATAATCGCCCTCGGTAACCCCGGCAAACAATACGAAAACACTAGGCACAGTGCGGGCTTTTTAGTGTTGGACGAAATCCAAAAAAACCTGGGCTTCCCTGCTTTTGAATTAAATACGAAATTCAATGCCCTTGTTTGCGAAAAAAATCTTGGCGGCGAAAAAATTATGCTTGCCAAACCGCAAAGTTTTATGAACCGCAGTGGCGAAGTTACAAAAAAACTACTGACTTTTTATAAGATCCCTAGGGAAAATTTAATCGTGCTTCACGATGATTTAGACCTCGAGCTTGGTGCTTTCAAGATTTCAACTGACTCTTCCGCCGCTGGACACAACGGCGTCCAAAACATCATCGACCAACTCAGCAGTCAACAATTTAAAAGAATTAGAATTGGGATTGAAGGAGCTGAAAAGAAAAAAGAGCGGATCATCCCTGGCGAAGTTTTTGTGTTGCAAAATTTTTCGCAGGAAGAGTTGGGGGTGATTAAAAAGTTAGGAGGAGAGATTGAGAAGGAAATTTAAGAACAACACGGTTCAAGTCAGAGACATTGAACCGACAAGGGGAAATTCAACAACACGGTTCAAGTCAGAGACATTGAACCGACAAGGGTTAGCAGAGAAAATAGTTAAAGAAATTTAGACCCTACGAAATTACGAATAACATACAAAAGTACAAAAATACGAAAAACGCAATGAAACTTTTTTGTATTTTTGTACTTTTGTAATAATTTTGTAATTATGTAGGAGCTGTAATAATTTTGTAATTATATGGGATAATAAAATGAAGTATCTTAACGCGCTTTTCACTATTGAAGGAGTTGGCAATCAAAGTATTTCTACTTTGATGAATTATTTTGGGACTGCGGAAAAAATTTGGCAGGCGAGCGCCCAAGAAATTATTAAGGCGGGAATTCCTGAGCGACTAGCCAGGACTATTGTTGAAAAAAGAAATTCCCTTGATCCAGAGGCGCAGTGGAAAGTATTAGAAAGGGAAAAAATTTCCATTGTAACAATTGAGGATGAGGTTTATCCCCAGCTCCTACGCGAAATTCCAGCCCCACCCTACCTATTATATGCCAAGGGAAATCTTGATTGCCTTAAATTACCGATGCTTTCCATTGTCGGTTCGCGAAAGTTTACGTCTTACGGCGAGCAAACCACTTTTGCCTTTGCTAAAGAACTGGCCCAGGCTGGACTTTGCATTGTCAGTGGGCTGGCGCTTGGAATTGACGCGATTGCCCACCGGGGCGCGCTTGCTGCGGGTGGCGCCACGATTGCGGTGCTTGGCGACAGTTTGGATGATATCAATATTTATCCGCGCAATAACTACGGCCTGGCTGAAGAAATAATTGCTAGTGGCGGACTCTTGCTTAGCGAATTTCCAGTCCCAACCCCTGCCCATCCAGGAACTTTTCCGGCGCGTAACCGAATTGTCGCTGGACTTTCCTATGGCACACTCATCACCGAAGCGGCCGAAAAAAGCGGGAGTTTAATTACCGCTAACTTAGCCCTAGACTTTAACCGCGAAGTATTCGCCGTTCCAGGAAACGTTTTTTCTCCCCAATCAGAAGGCACCAACAACCTGATCAAAAAAGGTGCTAAGCTGGTAACTAGTATTAGCAGCATTTTAGAAGAACTGCGTCTCGAAGAGCAAAACCCGAAACAAGCCAAAGCAGCCCCACTGGAACTTGAAAAAGAAGAGGCACTGATTGTTAACGTTCTCTCACCTGAGCCAACTCACATTGACATAATCATCAAACTGACTAAACTAGAGACATCGTCCGTGATTTCAAACCTAGCAATCTTAGAAATTAAAGGCGTCGTTAAAAATATTGGAGGACAGAATTATATCAGGTTATAAAATCACATAACATAGAACATATAGCATAGAACATACAACAAAGATGCGAAATTGCATTCCCTGTTTCATGTTCCATGTTTCGTGTTCCATTTTCCATTCATGAAACTTATCATAGTAGAAAGTCCAACTAAGGCAAAGACAATTTCAAAATTTTTAGGCAAAGGCTTTTCGGTAAAGTCTTCTTTTGGGCATGTGCGCGATTTGCCGAAAAGTGATATGGGGATTGATATCGAAAAGGATTTCGCTCCGCATTATATTACGCCCTTAAAAGCTAAACCAAAAGTTGCGGAACTTAAGCAGGCGGCTGAAAAAGCTACGGAAGTTATTCTCGCTTCCGACGAAGACCGCGAAGGAGAAGCAATTTCTTGGCATTTAGTTGAAGCCTTGGGTCTGGAAAAGAAAAATAAAAAACCTTACAGTCGAATTGTTTTTCACGAAATTACGAAAACTGCCATTGAAAAAGCGCTGGCTAATCCTCGCGAAATTGATCTTAATTTAGTTGATGCCCAACAAGCTCGGCGCGTCCTTGACCGCCTAGTTGGTTATGAACTTTCACCTTTTCTTTGGAAAAAAATTCGCCGCGGGCTTAGCGCCGGTCGCGTGCAGTCCGTGGCTCTGCGTTTAATCGTCGAGCGAGAACGCGAAATTGAAAAATTTGCCAAAGAAGAATTTTGGACTATCGGCGCTAAACTTAAAAAAGCTGGCGACCCGCTTGAATTTGACTCCGCTTTACTTCAAATTGGCGAAGAAAAAATCGACCAATCGATTACCCTGCAGTTATTTGCTGGCGATTATAAAACTAAAAAAACTAGCCTTAGTTCAAAAAAGGCTACCGAGATTATTACCGCTGATTTAGAAAAAGCTGCTTATAGCGTTCTTGATCTTATTAAAAAAGAAACCCTGCGTACTCCGCCAGCCCCCTTTACGACCTCAACCCTTCAACAAACTGCCATCAATAACCTCGGCTGGAGCGCTAAGCAAACGATGATGACCGCTCAAAAACTTTATGAACTTGGACACATTACCTACATGCGAACTGACAGCTTAAATCTTTCGCTTGAGTCCTTAATGGCTTGCCAGAAAACGATCACGAAAGAATTTGGGAAAGAATATGCCCTTGAAAGTCCGCGCTATTTTAAAAATAAATCCAAATCTGCTCAAGAAGCTCACGAAGCTATCCGCCCGACTTTTCCCAATATTTTACCTAAAGAATTAGAAGGGTCTTTGGATCCCGGACAAGCTAAGCTTTACCGCTTAATTTGGAATCGCACTTTAGCCTGCCAAATGCAACCTGCTCGCCTCAATTCAGTTAAAGTTGATATCGCCGCTAAAGCTAAAAAGAATAGCTATCTCCTACGCGCCAATGGCTCGACCATTATTTTCGATGGTTTTTTAAAGGTTTACGGCGAAAAAAGTAAGACCGCGGAAACTTTTCTGCCAGCTTTAAAAATCGGCGACCCCCTAACCTTAGTCGATTTAATTAGTCTTCAAAAATTTACCCAGTCCCCTCCGCGCTATAATGAAGCGACGCTAGTTAAAGTCCTTGAAGAACATGGGATTGGTCGACCATCCACCTACGCGCCAACTATTTCAACCGTTATTGAAAGAAAGTACATTGATAAAAATGAGGACAAACGGCTTTATCCTTTAGAAATTGGGATGCTAGTTAATGATTTGCTGGTTGAGCATTTTCCAGAAATTGTCGGAATTGAATTTACCGCCACGATTGAGAAAGATTTCGATGAAATCGCGGAAGGTCGTAAAGGCTGGGTACCGGTTATTCGCCAATTTTATGAGCCTTTCCATAAAAATTTAGAATCAAAAACTAAAACCGTGAAAAAGGAAGAGGAGAAACTTGATCGCAAATGTCCGCTTTGCGAAGGCGAATTAGTCTTAAAATTTGGACGCTTTGGAAAATTTATCGCTTGCTCAACTTATCCGACTTGTAAATATACCGAAAAAACTGACTCCGAGAAAAAGGAAGACGAAGAAAATTCTGGGATTATCTGCGATAAATGTGGCGCGCCAATGATTGTTAAGCGCGGTCGCTTTGGCCCATTTTTGGCTTGCAGTAAATATCCCGAGTGTAAAAATATCATGAACATCGAACAGAAAACTGGCATCAAATGTCCGAAATGCCAAGTCGGCGATATCATTGCGCGAAAATCTAAAAAAGGTAAAATGTTTTATGGTTGCAATAAATATCCCGCTTGCGACTTTGTAATGTGGAATAAGCCGACTGGCGAAATGTGTCCCAAATGCGCCCAACCGCTGGCTTTTGCCGCTAAAGGTAAAATCAAATGCGGTAATAAAGATTGCGGATTTGAAAAAGACGGAGAAATGAAGGATTAGATTATTAGGCATTAGCTTTTTAGCTTTTAGCTTTTAGAAAAAATATGAATAAAAAAAATTACGTAGCGAGCTACGTAATTTTTTAAGTTCTGCATTATTCATTTAGGCCACTGGCGTGCTTTCCTTATCAGCCCTGCCAGAATATAAACTTTCCTGTCTTTCAGACAAGGTTGTTTGAAAATATTGATAGACTTCATACGGTTTATCAATATATAAAAGCTTATCAAACACTGGCACGACGTTAGTATTTTGATTATTATTACCACTGCTAACTGACTTTACCTTGCCAGTGTCAATACTAATCGTGCCCACTGAAAATATCTTACCGATTAAGCCCACATTAACATCAGCCGTTTTAACTTCCGTAAAATAAATTGAATTAAAATCAGTCCCGATCAAGCCAGATCTAATCAACAACCTTTTATTCGTAATAACATAGACTTTAACGTAATTAGAAAAAAAGCCAAGGAGGGACAGCACGAAACCAGCAGCCAAAATGATTAGACCAAAGTTAAAACCAGTTGAACTGGCCGGTTGATTGTTTGAAGTATATTTTACCGTTGCCTGCAAAAAAAAGAAAGTAGAAACCAAGATGACAGCTAAGAAAGCTGACGCCATCTGGAAGAATAAAACCTTTCTATTAATAACATCCTGCCAAATTATTTTTTCTTCGGGTTCTAAAACTGACGCTATTTCTGCTATCATACTTCTAAATTATTTTAATAATTAATTAACTTATTTTAAATTATACTCCAAAAAGCTGATCCCCGCAAATATATGCACTCGCCCATGTCATACTTAACACTCTGACATGCCTAAAATGGAAAAATACAGTATCATCTCTAGATTTACTCAATTAATCATTGAAGACCCTAGAGATTCTATGCAAATAATAGCAGAAAACATCCTTAACCCT
>CAIPMZ010000063.1 GCA_903866285.1 uncultured bacterium | reverse complement strand
TAGGGTCTTCAATGATTAATTGAGTAAATCTAGAGATGATACTGTATTTTTCCATTTTAGGCATGTCAGAGTGTTAAGTATGACATGGGCGAGTGCAAAGGGTTGACAAAAAGCCGTCGAGCTTGTATATTGGATAGGTACTAAAAATCAGCCAAAAAGAGGCTAAAACAGGCATTTTCATACCTGATAATTTATTTGTAATCAAGAAGGAACTTATGTTGACTATTAGATTTTCAAGAGTGGGAAGAAAGAATAAGGCTCAATTCAGAATTGTTTTGCAACAGCACACCATGGCCCCAACCGGTAAACACGTGGCAGTCCTTGGTAGCTATGACCCACATCAAAAAAAGGCTGTTTTGAAGATTGATAAGATTAAAGAATGGATTGGCAAGGGAGCTCAGCTTTCTGACAGTGTTTATAACCTTTGCATTAGAGAAGGTGCGCTTGAAGGAAAGAAACGAGCTGTGAAAATGGAAAGACCAAAACCAGTCGTTGCGCCAGTTGAAGTAGCCCCTGTTGAAGCTGAGCCAAAGCCAGCCGTTGCAGAAGTTACTGCTACTCCAGCGAAAGTGGCTGAAAAAGTTGAAGAGGAGAAGAAAGAAGAAGTTGAAACTCCAGTGGCTGCCTAATAAAGATTATTGAAATTTAAGATATAACAACAAAATAGTATTTTCCGCAGACAACAGGCAGCTTGAAAAAGTGCAAGTCCTGTCGAGGAACCGTAAGCGCATTTTTTGAAAATGTTCTTAAGGTACCAAAGGTCGATCTGCGGAAACGCAGATTTTTTTAATCCCTACGAAATACGAATCATTACGAATATACGAATACAGGTTTAGCTTATTTAATTATAAAATTTAAGCTAGAATACTTTCGTACATTCGTATGTGTTCGTAATTCGTAGAAGACACAAATGTTAACAAGAAATCAAAAGCAGGAACTTGTAAAAGAGCTGACTGAAAAAATTAAAGCAGCTAAATCAGCAGTGTTTGTTGATTTTAAAGGTTTGAAAGTTAAAGATGCAACAATTTTAAAGAAATCTTTGCGCGAAGCTGGGGTGAGTTATGTCGTTGTGCGAAAAACCTTGATTGATATTGCGCTTAAAAACGCAGGTATTGAAGGTGCTAGCATTGCAAAGATGGAAGGTCAAATTGCTTTGTCTTTATCTAACCAAGATGAAGTTTCAGCTGCCAAAATCATTGATACTTTTGCCAAAACTAACGAGAACGTTAAAATGCTCGGTGGGGTGCTCGGCAGTCAATTGATGAGTATGGCTGAGGTTAAGGCGCTAGCTAAAGTTCCTTCAAAGGAGCAATTGCTCGGACAATTGGTTGGAACCCTCAATGCTCCAATCTCTGGCTTCGTCAATGTTTTGGCTGGTAACTTGCGCGGATTAGTTCAAGTATTAAACGCTGTTAAAGAGCAAAAAGCTTAGATTAGCTTATAGCTGATAGCCCCAATGGCATTTGCCACAGGGTAAACTTGTTAGCTTTTAGGATATTGAATGATAAATTAATTAAAATATATTTTAGTCTTTGTCTTCGCTATAAGCTAGTGAAGCTAAAACCTAAAACCTAATGTCTATGACTGAAGAAAAAAAAGAAGTTGTGGTGCCTGCAAAGTTTGAAAAACTTGTTGGTGAAATTGAAAAAATGAGCGTGCTTGATCTTTCTGAACTGGTGAAAGTTTTGGAAGAAAAATTCGGTGTTTCTGCAGCCGCTCCAATGATGATGGGAGCTGCTCCTGTCGCCGCTGCTGAAGCAGCTGAAGAGAAATCTGATTTTGATGTTGAGGTTACAACTGTTGGTGGACAAAAAATCAACGTGATTAAAGCTGTTCGCGAAATCACTGGGCTTGGACTAAAAGAAGCTAAAGACCTAGTTGATGCAGCTCCAAAAGTAATCAAAGAAAAAGTTGCTAAAGCTCAAGCTGAAGAAATTAAAAAGAAATTGGAAGAAGCTGGCGCAACCGTAACTTTGAAATAAAAGGTTATTAATACCCCAGGGCAAGCCTACCTACTGGTAGGCAGGCCCTGGACCCTTTGGGCTCACACCGATAAAATCGGTGAGGTATTAAACCTTTTGTTATCGTCGCTCGTTCGGAAATGAATTCTCCATCTGGCGAATTCATTTCTCTCACTACGCTAGATAATAAATTCAAATTTGTTGTCCAATATCTTAAAATACCCTCGCATTTTTGCGAGGGTATTTTTTTGTTTGCTTATATACTCGCATGCTTACATGTTTATATGCTGATGTGTCTATACGATTACATGATTACATGCTTACATGCTTACATGCTTACATGCTTATGTGTCTATATGCTTACATGCTTATATGATTGTATGCTTAGATGATTACATGTTTATATGCTTATGCCCTGTGGATAACTAAAAGCGATGGCTTATTAAAGCCCTAGCTTTTATTTTTGACAAAGTGTTGACGAGTGCCAGTGGGTGGAGTAGAATTGCATTACAGTGTAGCTAAGTGGAACAAAGTGGGGAATTAACAATAGGAAATAGCTTTTAGCTTCACTATCTTTTAGAAAAAGAAAATAGATTTTAAAAATCTAAAAAGGTAGAAGGCTAAAAGCTAAAGAAGCTAAAACCTAACAGCTATTTATGTTTATCGGAGAATACCAACACAATGTCGATCCTAAAAAGCGCTTGGCGCTTCCTTCGAAGTTTCGCAAGGAGCTTGGGGCGCAAGTGGTGGTAACGCGGGGATTAGATAAATGCTTATTTGTTTATCCTTTGAAAACTTGGAAAGCATTGGCGGAAAAACTTGGGAATCTTCCAATGGGAGAATCCTCAACGAGAAGCTTTGTGCGGTTGATGCTAGCTGGTGCTGTTGATAGCGATATCGATAGTCAGGGAAGGATTTTGTTGCCAGATTATCTCAAGGAGTATGCTGGATTAAATAAATCTGTGACAGTGGCTGGGCTTTTCAATAGATTAGAAATCTGGGATGAAGCGAAATGGATAGCATATCGAAACAAAGCTGAGGAAAATAGCGCCGAGGTGGCCGAACAATTGGGCAAGTTGGGAATATACTAAGAAAATTTACAATTTACAATTCACAATTTACGATGAATTTTTAAAATTAAAATGTTTGAAAATTATTCCATTGAAAATTGACTGAAAATTGAAAATTGGAAATTGGAAATTAATGCAGACTATTCATAAAACCGTCTTACTTGCTGAAACAGTTGAAGCGCTGAAATTAAAAGCTGGGATGACCGTGGTGGACGCAACCTTAGGTGGTGGTGGGCATAGTAAGTTAGTTGTAAATAAAATTGGAAAGAGCGGTAAGTTAATTGCTTTCGATCAAGACCAGACTGCGATTGCGAGATTTAAAAAGCAAATGAAGCTGGGTAGCTTAGAAAATTTGAAAACCGAAATTTTATTGGTTAATCAAAATTTTTCAACGCTAAAAGATAGCCTAACTTCTTTGGCGATAAATCAAGTTGACGCAATTTTGGCGGATTTAGGAATTTCTTCCGATCAACTCGCGGACACTGATAGGGGAATCAGTTTCATGGGGGATGCGCCTTTGGATATGCGGATGAATATGACCGCAAAACTTACAGCGCAGGAGATTGTCAATGAATATTCACAAGCAGAGCTGACGCGAGTTCTAAGAGAATATGGGGATGAGCAATATGCCAGTTCAATTGCGAGAAAAATTGTAGAAGTTCGCGGGCAAGAAAAAATAGGGCGGACCTCACAATTAGTTTCAATTATTGAGTCGGCAGTGCCTGGTTCTTATAAAAGAAAAAAAATCCACTGCGCCACGAAAACTTTTCAAGCGCTGAGAATGGAAACAAATCAAGAGCTTGAGTCTCTGCGGTTGTTTCTTTTCCAGGCGATTGAAGTTTTAAAGCCTGGTGGGCGACTAGCGATTATCGCCTTTCACTCCGGTGAAGACGCCTTAATTAAAAATTGGTTTCGGGAAAATGCAAGGGGATGTATTTGCCCGCCGGAGTTTCCACAGTGCAGATGTGATAACAAACCAATCGTTAAAATTATCACTCGCAAACCGATCATAGCCAGTGAAGCTGAGCTAGAGGAAAATCCTCGAGCTCGGAGTGCGAAGCTAAGAGTTGTGGAAAAAGTGTAAGTTAAAAAATGTCATGCTGAATTTGCCTGTCCGCCTTTGGAGGGTTTCGGAAGCTACTTTCTTTGTTTCAGTTTATTCTCTATAAGAGAGATCCTGAAATAAATTCAGGATGACAGAAGTTATAATTTTTTATTTCTCTGGGGGGAACCACGAGAAATGACTAAGCGAACCGTTGTCATTAGGAGCAGAGCTTCTAGCTGGCAGCCAAACATAAAAAGAAAAATAAAGCCAACGATCCAATTAAGTCAGAGTACGGCTGGGTTTATTAATCCTGTCTTCGTTGTCCTGATATGCGCCGTCTTCTCGGGCGTCTTTTACGTTTATTGCATTAACCAAACGGCCACAAAGGGGATTGCTATTGGCCGAGTAGAAAAGGAAATTGCTAAGGAGAAAGCCGAGAATGAATCCTTGCGAATTCGTCAGGCCCAAGTTAAGTCGCTTTATCGTATCGAGGAATTATCGAAGGATCTCAATATGGTTTCTGCTCAAAACGTTATTTACCTTGAAGAAAGTCCGGCCGTTGCTTACGCAACAAATCACGTAAAACTGAAAAATTGAAATTATTGAAACTTGCGTGTTTACGCTTAAATTGTTAGCTATGAAACAACTAAGACCGATAAAACCAAGCCGAAAGGAAAAGCCAGCTTCTGAAAAAAAATGGAGATTGCACGGACTGGCTTTTTTCATCTTGTTTATCGGGCTGAGTATTATTGGAAAACTTTATGTCCTGCAGGTTTTAAGGCATCAAAATTACGTGGCCTTAGCGGAAAATCAACATGATAGTACCACGGCAATCATTGCCAACCGGGGAGAAATTTTTTTGCAAGATGAAAATGATACTTATCCCTTGGCAGTTAATCGGCAACTCCAAATGGCTTACGCCGTCCCGAGCGAGCTAAAAGATTTAGCGGCGACCGTTGAAGCACTTGCGACAAGTCTAGGTTTAGAGCAAAATCGTTTAAAAGAAAAGTTAAGCGACCAGCAGAGTATGTTTGAAGTGCTTAAACATAAGCTCTCGGAGGAAGAAGTTTCTAAAATTAAAGAGGCCAAATTGGCTGGAGTTTATTTGACTCCGGAAAGTTTTAGGTATTATCCTGGTGGAGAATTAGCTTCGCAGTTAGTTGGTTTTGTTGGCTCTAATGGTGAGCAGCAAAAAGGGATGTACGGCTTGGAAGCTTTTTGGGAAAAGGAATTAAAAGGAGCAGCCGGGAAGTTAACGCAGGAAGGTGATTCTCGGGGTCGCTGGATTTCAATTTCTGATCGAGCTATTAATCCTGCCCAAAATGGAGTGGATTTAGTTTTGACGATTAATCATACCGTGCAGTTTGAAGTTGAGAAAATTCTAAAGCGCGCGATGGAAAAATTTAGCGCTGACAGCGGAACGGTCTTAGTGATGGAGGTTAAAACTGGAAAAATTTTAGCGATGGCGAATCAACCGAGTTTTAATCCTAATGAATTTTCAAAAACCGAAGATATTTCAACTTTTAGCAATCCTGCTATTAGTGAACAATATGAATCGGGTTCAGTTTTTAAAGCGTTTACCGAAGCAATTGGACTAGATAGCGAAAAAATTACCCCAACCTCAACCTACGTCGATACGGGCGTTGTGAATGAGGCGGGCTATTCGATTCGCAATTCAGATTTAAAAGCCAATGGCGTCCAGACAATGACGCAGGTGCTGGAAAAATCTCTAAATACCGGCGTGATTTACATTGAAAAATTAGTTGGGAATAAACTTTTTGCTGATTACGTCAAAAGGTTTGGCTTTGGTCAGAAGACCGGAATCGAATTGCCAGGGGAATTAAGTGGAAACGTCTTAAATTTAAATAATCCTAAAGTAACGATTAATTTTTTTACCGCAGCCTTTGGTCAGGGAATTTCAGTTACGCCTCTTCAATTGGCAACTGCCTATGGCGCCTTGGCTAACGGTGGAGTGTTGATGAAACCGCAGCTTGTTGAAAGTTTTAAATATTCAGATGGTAAAGTTCAGCAAGTTGAGCCTCAAGAGGTTCGCCAGGTTGTTTCCGAAAAGACAGCTAGTCAAATGGGCGAGATGCTCAGGAGTGTGGTTATCAATGGCCATGGCAAGCGAGCAGACGTGCCAGGTTATTTAGTCGGCGGAAAAACGGGAACGGCTCAAATTGCGAAAGTTGGCGCAAAAGGTTATGCTGAGGGTACTAATATTGGCTCTTTTGGGGGGTATGCCCCAATTAATGCTCCGCAGTTTGTAGTCTTAGTTAAAATTGTTAATCCAAGAGGGGTAGAATGGGCTGAATCTTCGGCCGCGCCGACCTTTGGACAGGTGATGAAATTTCTGCTTGAATACTATAAGGTTAAGCCAACTGAGGATCCAACCACTAGCCCGATGTATAATACCTATAAAAATGGCATTGACCCGCTAGCGATTGTGCCAACGGCAACCGTTGGGCCGGCTCCAGTCGAAGCTAAGAAAATAGACAAGGCCCAGTTAAAAATCGGCAATGTAAAAATAATTACGTCAGGAGACTAAGTTAAAACTTGAATTAATGGGAAATACTGGCTAGGAATAATTGAAAAAAATATGCCAAATGAGGAAGTAAAAATTATTATCTATAAAACAGAAGATGGAAAAATTGCCGTTGATACGCTCATGAAAGATGAGAGTATTTGGCTTTCACAGAAATCCATGGCGCAGCTTTTTGATTGTAGCGCTGATAATATCGGACTGCATCTCAAAAATATCTTCAAAGTGGCTGAATTGAGCGAAAAAGCAGTTACCGAGGATTTCTCGGTAACTGCCAGTGACGGAAAAAATTACACCGTAAAGCACTATAATCTTGAAGCTGTTATCTCTATCGGATATCGTGTTAACTCGCTGCGTGGCACCCAATTTCGCACTTGGGCAACCCAAAGACTCAAAGAATATCTCTTGCAGGGATTTTCACTTAATGAAGAAAAATTAAAATCAGGCAGAACAACGGAATATTTTGATAAGCTGCAAGTCAGGCTTAGGGAAATCAGACTTTCAGAACGAATTTTTTATCAAAAAATCAAAGATATTTATACCACCTCTCTTGATTATGACCCTCAAATTGAAACTACGATTTTATTTTTTCAAACCGTACAAAACAAGCTTCTTTGGGCGATAAGCCAGCAAACAGCTGCAGAGTTGGTGCATAGCCGAACGAATAGCCGAAAATCATTTTTAGGTATGCAATCTTGCGATAAAAAAAAAGAAAAGCAGCTCAAGAAACAGGATGTAAGCATTGCCAAAAATTATCTTGATGAAAATGAAATAAAAACGCTAGGACTTATTGTTGAACAATACCTTGCTTTTGCTGAGAGTATGGCACAAAATCAAATTCCGATGAAAATGGCTGACTGGATTCAAAGACTTGATTTAATTCTCCAAATGAATAAAAAGGAAATTCTTGTCGGTTACGGAAAAATATCTCACGACCTTGCGGTGCAAAAAGCTGAAAAAGAATTTGAGAAATTTAAAGCTAAGCAAGGAAAACTTGAAAAATTTGAAAGCCTAAGGGAGCTGGAAAATGATTTGAAGAAATACAAACAAATATAATCAATAAAATCCTCACTCTCAAAAAATTATCAAATAGTTAAAATTATGAAACCTAAAAAAATCTTATTACTGGAAAATTTATTACGCTGGATGGCAACGGTTGTTTTAAGGCGCCATCAGCCGCAGATTGTGGCCGTGACTGGTTCGGTTGGAAAAACTTCAGCCAAGACTGCTATTTCTCGTGTGCTAGCCTCAAAGTTTTCAGTGCGAGAAAATCAAAAAAATTATAATAATGAAATCGGCATTCCGCTGACTATTATTGGAGCGGAGAGTGGCGGCAGAAATATTTTTAGATGGCTTTGGGTTTTGATTAAATGGGTTTTTACTTTAATCCTGCCAGGTTATCCAAAAGTGCTGGTCTTGGAATTAGGCGTTGACCGTCCGGGGGACATGGCTCACTTTATGTCCTTTATCCAGCCTGCTATTGGAATCGTGACTAATGTTTCAGCCAGTCATCTGGAATTTTTTGCGACGCTTGAGAAAATTGCGAAAGAAAAAGGTACCTTAATTAAGGCGCTGGCTAGTTCTAAGGTGGCTTTACTAAATGGGGATGATGAGTTAGCATCGCAAATGGGCAGTACCGCAAAAGCGCGGGTTTTAAAATTTGGCTTAAATCCAAAATTAGAAATAAACGCTTCGCATATTATCTATAATTACGAGGGCGGTCGGCCCGACGGACTTAGTTTTAAATTAAATTACGCCGGAAAAAATATTCCAATTCGTTTAAAACATATCTTGGGCGAGCATTATGTTTACGCAGCTTTGGCTGCCGTAGCCACGGGTATTGTTTTTAAAATAAATTTGGTTGAAATCGCCCAAGCCTTGGAAGAGCTGAAGCCCCCAATTGGACGCTTGAACCTTTTGGCGGGATTAAATGGAAGCTTCATTCTGGATGATACTTATAACGCTTCGCCAGTCTCGACTTTAGCGGCTTTAGCTACCTTGGGGCAGCTTCAGGCCAAGCGGAAAATTGCAGTCTTAGGTGATATGCTGGAGTTAGGTACGCAGAGCGAGATGGGGCATCGGGAAGTTGGCAGGCGGATTGCCGAGTTGAAACTTGATTTAGTAATTGTGATGGGTGACCGTATGCACGATGCAGTCCGGGAGTTAATCGCCCAGGGTTTTCCTGCTAGCCAGATTATGGATTTTAAAGATCACGGCGCTGCCGTAGCTGCGCTGGCTGAACTAGTCAAGGAAGGTGATTTTATTCTAGTCAAAGGCTCCCAAGGGATGCGGATGGAGAAAATTGTTGAAGGTCTCTTGGCCGAGCCTAACCAAGCAAAAAACTTACTTTGTCGCCAAACTCGGCAGTGGCGGAAAACTCCTTACGTAAAACCTTAAAGTAATTTAGCTTGATTCTTTTATTTTTTGATGCTAGACTACCTAGCGTTATGGTTTTTATTTTAACTAGGTATTTTACAAAAGTTTGAAAATTGAAAATTGTGAATTGAAAATTTTATTTTAGGGCGCTATCGTCTAGTGGCTAGGACGCCAGGTTCTCATCCTGGTAACAGGAGTCCGATTCTCCTTAGCGCTACAAATAAAAAATCTCCGCTCAAAGCGGAGATTTTTGTTTGTCTAGCGATAAGAGAGAATCGGACGGGCGCGAGTAGGATGCGAGCAAGTGCGAGGCATCCTGTGTGTAGCGCCCCAGCTTCAAGTCGGAGCGAAGAAGCGATTCTCCTTAGCGCTACAAATAAAAAATCTCCGCTCAAAGCGGAGATTTTTGTTTGTCTAGCGATAAGAGAGAATCGGATTAATTTTATCAAATAAAAAAGCCAATCTCGGAAAGATTGGCTTTATTGGCTGTTGCCGACGTCTTAGCTAAGACACCTGCTTACAGCGATGGGAGATTACTTTTGGGGAGTTGACTTTCTTTGCTACTTTTTTGGTCCTTTTCTTCTTGGGTAACCCCTTCTCTAAATTAATGGCAAGCCTACAAAGAAGGCAACTCCAAATCTTTTCTTCAGGATTTACTTGTTCTGAATCTGGATCATTGAAATTAATGAGAAGGGTCCAGTTGTCCTTGTCGTCAACTCCTTGGGTGAAATTTACTAAATCCTTGTTATACGGGTCTGTCATTTTCTCGATTAGAAGCTTCAAGGGAGTAGGCATTTCAATGGTAATTCCTCCGTGAGGATGCTTGATAATTTTGTAAGTAGTTTCCTGACGCGTAAAAGAGTGTGCCAGCAGTAATGCCTGTAACTTAGTTGTGGCAAACTTGGAATTGCATCTGGTTTCTGGTGTTTTTCCTTTTGCTAATCTGTGCATTTTTTCTCCCCCGTTTATGCTGTTTTTAAAAGTACCCCGCCTATTTACAATAACAGCTATTATAACTCTTTCTAAATTTTTGTCAACCCCTCTCTGTCTTGCCTTTTTTGTCCATAATGATACAATTGAAAAATTGAAAAGGTAGCTCCAGTTAAGCTAAATTAACTTCAAATTATGGATTTTCAGCAAATATTGCGCGGGTCAAAAACTGTCCTTGATGGCGAGCTTGAGCATCAGTTTGATACCTTAATAGTTAGGGCTAAAAAAGAAAGTCCGCTGGTTGAAAGCGCTCTTTTACAAACTAAAAAAATTGCGCTGGCTGGCGGGAAAAGAATTCGCGGGATTTTATTGCAACAAGCCTACTTTGGGGTTGGAGGTATGGAAAAGCGAAAAATTCTTAAGGTGGCAGTAGCGATTGAGCTCCTGCACCTTTTTTTCCTGATTCATGACGACCTGATTGATCGCGGAAAATTAAGGCATGGTCAAAAAACCTTGCAGAACTTTTTTACCGCAAAAGAAAGTAGTAAAGAAACTATTTTAGAAGCGGAACATTTTGGCAATTCAGTGGCGTTGATTGTTGGCGATCTACTTTTTGCGCAGGCAAACAGAATAATTTTGGAGGCGGGCTTTGAAGCTAGTCGGACGTTGGCGGCGTTGACTTTCTTCCAAGAAATGGTCGCGCTAACTATCGCCGGACAAGCCCAAGATATTGCGATTGAAAAAGCGAAAAGAGCTAGTGAGCAAGCAGTCCTGGCTATGTACGAGAATAAAACAGCGCGCTATACTTTTCAGATGCCTTTGCAATTAGGCGCAATCCTGGCTGGCACGGCGGATAAGAAGACGCAGCCGCTTTTTGAAGCTTATAGCTTGGCGCTGGGCGTAGCTTTTCAACTCCAGGATGATCTGCTGGGCATTTTTAGTCAGAAAGCAAAAATTGGGAAATCAACGGTTTCAGATATTGAAGAGGGAAAACTTTCATTGATGGTGGTCTTTGCTAAAGATGAAGCTAGTTCAGCAGACAGAAAAAAGCTAAACGAGATTTTAGGCAAGAGAAATTTAAGTCAAAAAGAAATTCAAGTTTTTAAGGACCTTTTAATTAAAACCGGCGCTAAAGCCACCACCCAAAAACTGGCTCAAGCATATTTTTTAAAAGGAAAGCGCGTAGTTGAAAAGTCCGAGCTAAATCAGTCATTAAAAACTTTCTTAACCGAGTTAGCTCAATATCTAGAGAAGCGGGAAAGCTAGGTAAGTTATAATGTTCATAAAGTTATAAAGTTCATAAAGTAATAAAGTTATAAAGTCATAAAGTGGAAAGCGTGCCCCGTGACGAGAGAAGCGAGTTTTACGGGGTTAATAAAGTTATCATTAGTTAAATATGCTAAAAAGAAGAAAGACTAGAAAAATTAAAATTGGTTCCTTGTATCTTGGAGGAAATGCTCCAATTGTGATACAATCAATGTGCAGTACTGACACGCGCGACGTCAAGGCGACAGTGGCCCAAATCAAACAGCTTCAGCAGGCTGGTTGTGAATTGGTGCGTTTAGCGGTGCCAGATTTAGTGGCAGCCAAAGCGATTGCTAAAATTAAAAAGCGCGTTTCGGTTCCCTTAGTAGCGGATATTCATTTTTCAGCTGAGCTAGCCATGATTGCGATGCAAGGCGGAATTGATAAGCTCCGGCTTAATCCTGGCAATATTGGCAGTGAGGACAAAATTAAAATGGTTGTCCTGGAAGCTAAAAAAAGAAAAATTCCAATTAGAATCGGGGTTAATGGTGGTTCATTGGAAAAAGATATTTTAAAAAAATATAAAGGGAAAGTGACCGCGCAGGCAATGGTTGAGTCGGCGATGCGACATATTAAAATTCTTGAAAAATATAATTTTCGAGATATTATTATTTCGCTAAAAGCTTCAGACGTAGTGCGGACGGTTGAGGCGTATCGCTTACTCGCGGCCAAGGTTAATTATCCACTGCATATCGGGGTAACAGAAGCGGGGACGATTTTCAGAGGCACGGTAGTTTCCTCAATCGGCTTAGGAATTTTACTTTACGATGGGCTTGGTGATACTTTGCGAGTTTCGCTGACCGCTGATCCAGTTGAGGAGATTCGCGTGGCTTGGGAGATTTGTAAAGCCCTGGGCTTGCGCAAAAGAGGAATTACGGTGACGAGTTGTCCAACTTGCGGTCGCACTGAGATTGATTTAATTACTTTGGCGAAAAAAGTAGAAAGCCAATTAGCGCTGATTGATAAGGATATGCACGTGGCAGTAATGGGTTGCGTCGTCAACGGACCAGGCGAAGCACGCGAAGCAGATTTGGCGATTGTCGGTGGCAAGGGCGTTGGGCTGATTGTTAAAAAAGGCGAGGTTTTAAGAAAAGTCGCCGAAAAAGATTTATTGAGAGAGTTTATTAAGGAAGTGAAGAAGTTTTAAAAGTAAGATTGCTTTTAAAACTTAATTACAAATGTCTAATGTCTAATATCTAATTCTTTTTTTTAAATGTCTTTGCATATATTTTTTATTAGATATTGGAAATTAGATATTAGAAATTTAAGGGATATTTTTTAAACTGTTAAATTGAACATGATGTTACAAAATAACAATATTAATAATGGTTTGCCAAATCATATCGCTATCGTGCCGGATGGAAATAGGCGTTGGGCGAAAGAAAGAGGCCTAGCGCCTTGGCAAGGGCATGAGGCTGGCGCGCAAAATACGGAAAAGCTGTTGCGAAAAGCTTTAGCGATGGGGATTAAATGCGTCTCGCTTTGGGGTTCTTCGGTAGAAAATTTGACGAAGCGTCCGCTACTGGAGAAAAAAGAACTACTGCGAATTTATGAGCAGTATTTTGCTAAGCTAATTAAAAGCGCGGATATTCATGATAACGAAGTCAAGATAAACTTCATTGGCAGGTGGGAAGAGCAATTTCCGGAGTCACTGAAAAAAATTATGCGCGAAGGTTTGGAGGTTACCAAAAATTATTCTAAACATATCCTGAATTTTTTCGTGGCGTATAGCGGCGATGATGAAATGCTGGAAGCAATTAAAAGGATGGCGAAGGACGGTTTAGCGGCTGAGGCGATTACGAAAGAAACGGTTAAACAATATTTAATGACGAAGGATTTGCCAGCCGTTGATTACCTGCTTCGCACCGGCGGGGAACCGCACCTCAGCGCAGGCTTTATGATGTGGGATGTAGCTAACGCTCAGCTTTTCTTTTCGGAAAAATATTATCCCGATTTTAACGACCAGGAATTTGAACTGGCGATTGAGGATTATAAACAGCGGGGGAGAAGGCATGGGAAATAAAGGGCAGCTTTTAGGCTTTAGTTTTTTAGCTTTTAGAAATTAAAAAATTAACTTATGAAAAAGATATTATTTTTGCTATTTTTGTTGGTTTGCTTGGTTCCGAATATGACCTTGGCGCAGGAGAAAAAGAGCGCGATTTTATTTTACGCGGATTGGTGCGCCCATTGTCAGAAGGTGGAAAAGTTCTTTGAAGACAATGGCGTCTATGAACTATATACCTTTGAGAAATTTAATTATGACGAGCCAGCTAATAAGATAAAATTAGCTAAAATGCTGGAAGAAAAGCAATATGCCGGTAATTCTGGGATTCCGGCTCTTTTCGTGGATGGTCAGGCTTTTACTGGGGATGTTAATATCATCGCTTATTTTAAAAAACAACTTCCACCCAAGCCTGTTCAAACAAAAACAAACGGCATAGTCGGCGGTTTTACCATCGCAGCTTTAATTGGGGCGGCCTTTTTAGACGCTAGTAATCCTTGTGCGTTGGCAGTGCTGATTCTTCTGCTAGCAACCGTGATCGGTGCTAAGGGCAAGCGCCAAGCGCTGCTATCGGGCTTGATGTTTTCTTTGGCAATTTTTCTTTCCTATTTACTGATGGGAATTGGGCTTTATCGGGCGATTGCCTTTTTTAATATTGGAACTTATCTCTCGTTAGGCGTTGGCTTTTTGGCAATCCTGATTGGGCTGGCTAATTTTAAAGATGTTTTTTGGTACGGTAAATTTTTTATTATGGAAGTGCCAATGGCTTGGCGACCGAAGATGCAAGCGATTATCAGAAAAGCCACTGGACCTTGGAGCGCTTTCGGGATTGGCTTTTTAGTTAGTCTTTTTCTGGTGCCTTGCGCTAGCGGTCCTTACGTTGTAATTTTAGGCATGTTAGTCGAGCGAGTTAATATGACGAAAACTTTAACCCTGCTGGTTTTATATAATTTTATCTTTGTTTTGCCGATGCTGCTAATTACGTTCGGCATGTATTTCTTTAACACTAAAATGAGCAAACTTGAAAAATGGCGCAAAGGTAACCTGCGGCTCCTTCACGCCATCGCCGGCACCATCATGCTCCTAGTCGGCGCCTACTTAATTTACGCGCGGGCTTAAAATAGCTGATATTTTATCAATATTCACTAAGTATTATTGATTAAAAAGCGTGAATAAAAGCGCATCCCCACATCCCGTATCTTACGTTATGAACTTTATAACTTTATAACCTTATTCACCCCGTAAAACTCGCTTCTCTCGTCACGGGGCACGCTTTTAACTTTAATGCCTTGCTTTGGGGTAAAGAGGGGAGTAAAATGGGGAGGTAAAAAAATCTATGCCAAAAATAAAAGACATTTTAAAAGTTGACAGGCCAAGAGAAAAATTGGAAAAATATGGACCGGAAAAATTGGCCAGCCCTGAACTTTTGGCAATTTTACTGCGCACTGGCACGAAAGATTGCAATGTCATTGAACTTTCCAAAAAAATTCTCAAAAAGTTTCCTGATCAAAAATTGCTAGAAGCGGGCATTAAAGATTTGAGTGAAATTCATGGACTTGGCAAGGTCAAAGCTGGCGAAATCATTGCTTGTTTGGAATTTGGCAAGAGAATTTTGAAGGACAAAAAATCAGCACTGCTTCTTTCGCCGAAAGATGTTTGGGAAAACTGCAAGGACATCCGCGATCACAAGAAAGAGCATTTTGTGGTTTTCTTTTTGGACACGCGCAATCAGGAAATCCAACGGGAAATCATTTCCGTTGGCACGCTCAATGCCAATCTGGTGCATCCACGGGAAGTTTTCGAACCGGCCATCAAAAACAATGCCGCCCAAATCATCGTCTGCCACAACCATCCTTCCGGCAATCCTGATCCCTCCGATGAGGACCTTGCCATCACCAAGCGGCTACAAGAAGCCGGCAAAATCCTAGGGATTGAAGTTATTGATCATGTGATTGTGACAAAAAAGGCTTATTTGAGTATAAAATAGATAAATTTAGGCTTGAATAAGTGAGGAAATAGGAGTAAGATAGTGATATGCAGCAATAGCTTTTGTTCGTAGCATGACGCGTAACAACTTATCTTTGGAAAAAATATTATGGCAAAAACAAGCGGAAAAAATACAAATAAAACATTAGAGCAAAGACTTTGGGAGGCTGCTGA
The DNA here is from genome assembly GCA_903866285.1 of uncultured bacterium. Lineage (GTDB taxonomy): Bacteria > Patescibacteriota > Minisyncoccia > Moranbacterales > GWC2-37-73 > CAIPMZ01. The sequence continues at coordinate 4,489 of CAIPMZ010000063.1, read as the reverse complement.
TCAACTGCGGGCAAATTCTGGGCTAAAAGCCGCTGAATATTCTCAGCCTGTTTTGGGATTAATATTTTTGCGCTTTGCGGATTTTAAGTTTTCAAAAATTGATGAAGATTTGGAAAAAATCAAAAACACTGGCGCTTCAGTTGGTCGCGAAAGAAACAATAGCCCAGAATACTATCAGGCTAAGGGCGTGATGTTTTTGCCAGAAAATGCACGCTATTCATATTTGCGCAATTTGCCAGAGAGTGAAAATCTTGGAAAAGCAATCAATGAGGCGATGAAATCAATTGAGGAATTTAATCCTGATCTCAAGGGCGTGCTTCCGAAAACCTATACGCAAATTTCTGATAATCTTTTGGTTGGACTGCTGAAAAATTTTTCAGAAATTACAATGGAGGTGGAGGGGGATATGTTTGGAAAAATTTATGAATATTTTTTGAGTTCTTTTGCGATGAGTGAGGGACAAAAGGGTGGAGAATTTTTCACTCCAACTTCTTTGGTTAAACTTATCGTGGAAGTGATTGAGCCATTCAGTGGCCGAGTGTATGATCCAGCCTGTGGCAGTGGCGGCATGTTCGTGCAGAGCGCCAATTTTATCAAAGAACATAAAAGAAAAAATTCTGATAGCGCCCAGAAGAATATCGCCATCTATGGTCAGGAAAAAACTTTGGACACAGTGCAACTTTGCAAAATGAATCTAGCAGTGCATGGACTTTCAGGCGATGTGAAGCAGGGGAATACTTTTTATGAGGACATTCACAAAAGTGTAGGAAAATTCGATTTTGTGATGGCAAATCCACCATTCAATGTGAAAGGCGTGGACAAAGAAAAAATCAAAGATGATCCGCGATTTGCTCAAGGCGTTCCTGCCTCGGATAATGCGAACTATTTATGGATTGAACTTTTTGCCAACGCACTGAGCGACCAAGGACGTGCTGGATTTGTTATGGCCAACTCTGCTAGTGATGCAAGAAACACTGAAATGGAAATCCGCAAAAAACTTGTGGATGATAATGTGGTTGATGTGATGATTGGCATTGGGACAAATTTCTTTTTCACTGTGACACTTCCTTGCACGCTTTGGTTTTTTGACAAAGCCAAAAAGAATACTCAGCGGAAAGATAAAGTACTATTTATTGATGCAAGAAATATCTTCCATCAAATTGATCGTGCTCATCGAGATTTTACTGTCGATCAAATCCATCAAATTTCTGATATCGTCCGAGCATATCGGGGTGAAGAAGGTGCTGAAAAATACGAAGACGTCAAAGGCCTTTGCAAAGTTGCCACTATTGCTGAAATTCGCGAGCAAGGCTATTCGCTCAATCCGGGAAGATATATTGGTGTGACTGACAAAATTGATGATGGTGTTGATTTTGGTGAAAAATTGAAAGGACTGAGTGATGAGCTTCTTCAGCTTAACAGTGAAGCGCACAAGTTGGAAAAACAAATTGAAGAAAATGTGAAAGAATTGTTGAAATAAAAATCTATAAAAAAATGACAAAAGAGGAAATTAAAAAATTTGTTGAATCATTTTCAGATAAACAAGAAAGAACCTTGGTGGTTGTTGATTATGGCAATGTGGAAAAATGGAAAAACAGTTTGGATTGGAAAGTTGGCATCAAAGAATTGGGGAATTTGGTAAAGAATTTTTCCAAAAAGAAAAAGTTTCTGAGAAGATTCTATTATGGTAGTGATTATGGTCAAAGTGAGAAAAATCAAAGTCTTTCTGGTTGGTCAAGATCTGTGTTGGAAAGGGCGGATATGAATGATTTTGAGGTCATAACAAAACGAGTGAAATATATTCATGATTCCAACAACAAATCGGGCTTTGAGAAAAAATGCGATCTTGATGTTGAAATGGCAATTGATTTGGTGAAAGAGAGGGAAAACTATGATACAGTTATTCTTTTTTCTGGTGATGGCGACCTGATGTATGCAATCAAATATCTGCACGAGGAATATGGGAAAGAATGTTATGTTTTTGGAGCCAGAAATCATATTGGCAGGGAGGTTATTGACGCCAAGAAGGAGGGAATTTTGAAGGATATTTTGTTCGCAGAAGATTTTGAATATAGGTTGAAAGATTCATATACGCCCAAATTTTGGCGCCGATAAATCAGAAAACCGCCTTATGGGCGGTCATCGATCAAAATGGGGTAAGCCTGTTGCTTACATGTTGAAAGATAGCACATCTTTTCTTTTTTGTCAAAAAGAAATTTTGAAAATCGCAAAAAATGGCTTGAGATATGGATTTGGAGAGATAGCTTTCTTATAAGTTTTGAGAGAAACTTAAAGGTTGCCAAATTGCTTATTTAAAGAAGAAAATGATGATTTTATAAGATTAAGTCGAGTTGAATGAATTTTTTGAAAGTAAAAAATGATGAAAAATAATTGGAAACTAACGCTTTTAACTGTATGAAGTTGACAAAAAAACAGCAAGAGAAAATATGGGGTGAGAGTGGTCCGTATTCTCAAGTGAATTTTAAAATTGAAAATCGTATTTTGGATGACTTCGTGAGTCGAATTTTCGTGATTGTAGAAACGGAACTAAATCCTTTCACTTTTGAATTGATCAAAAAAAATTCTGAAAAATTCAAAAAAGATAAAATGATTCAGGGGATTCTGGATAACTCTGAATATCAAGGGATTGGATATGGTTATGTTTCCTGTGCTTATCGGGAAGAGTTAATGCAAGAGGGAGATTCGAAAGTCAATGACAAAACTTTTGAAATCGCCCACAAGGTCCTGGCGATTACTCAGCAAGCCACAATCAAAATGCATAAGTTCACAATGAATTTTTTGAAAGAAAAAAATGATGAAAAATAATTGAAAAAAAGTTCAATTAGAAAGTCTTATTGAAATCCAGTCGAGGACGGTCCTCGACTAAGTAGAAATTGGATAATATAAAACAATTCTATGTCTGAATACTACAAAGCAAAAAGAACTAGAAATATTTTTGAGCCGGGCTCGGGTGAGCCATTTAGGATTAGCCGTTCAAAGGTGGATTTATTTTTAAATTGTCCAAGATGCTTTTATTTGGATCGTCGCTTAGGCGTGGGGAGGCCGCCAGGCTTTCCTTTCAATCTTAATTCTGCGGTGGATGCACTACTTAAAAAAGAATTTGACCTTCATCGGGCTGCAAAAACCGCTCACCCCTTGATGGAAAAATATGGGATTGTGGCGGTGCCTTTTGAACATGAAAAAATGGGAGAGTGGCGAGATTCGCTCAGGCGGGGAATTCAATTTTTGCACGAGAAAACAAACTTACTGGTTACGGGCGGCGTTGATGATGTTTGGGTTAGTCCAGAAGGAGAACTTAGCATTGTTGACTATAAGGCAACGTCTAAAAGTGGGGAGGTCTCGCTTGATGCTGCTTGGCAGATTGGGTATAAAAGGCAGATGGAAATTTATCAATGGCTTTTTCGAAAAAATGGATTCAAGGTTGCTGACACCGGATATTTTGTCTATTGTAATGGGGACGCTGATAAGGAAGCCTTCGATGGGAAGCTTGAGTTTGATGTTAAAGTCATCCCATATCAAGGTGACGATGCCTGGATTGAAAAAGCTATTCTTGAACTGCACGAATGTTTAAGGGGTGACCAGGTTCCAAATGCCTCAGCGGAATGCGATTATTGTAATTATATTGAGGCGGTAAATGAAGTTACTAATGCTTAATAAAAAATAATCATATGGAGAGCTACCTTTCAATTTTGGGAGTCGCCCTGCTTGTCGCTATTGGTGTTAATGGCTGGCTGTTTTCGAAGATTGCTTCCTTAAACAAAAAATTCAAGGGCTTGAAATCAAAAATCGATGTCATCAGGAATGATCTAAAATATATTAAGGGGCTTGAACTTGATTTTTCATCCCTGGAGGAAAAATTTAAGGATGAGCTGGAGCAATTTGGAAATCAGACTGCAGATAATTTTACTGAACTTGAGCAAGTAGTTGACGAGCACGCGGAGGTGATCGAAGAATTAAAATTGAAAGTCGAGGAATTAGAAAAATCTAAAGAAGAAATTGAAGATGACATAGACGCTAAGATAGAAGAGAAAATAGAGGAACTTAAAGAAAAAAAATAGTTAAAATCCCGTCAAGGACTATCCTCACAAAAAATAATCCTTAGCGATTAGCAATAGCCACCCCACCTTTTCGCCCCCAAATTCCCACCCTCCTCATCCTCCCATTTTCCCTGCTTATTTCCATTACCATATTTCAGTATATTGTAATATCCCACCCGCCTCATTTCTATCACACGCTAAACCACGTATTTTTCCTACCCTTTTCCATTACAATATTTCAGTATATTGTAATATGGATAAAAATTTTTAAATAAAAAATAAGTCAAAAATATGAGTCATAAAATTGAGGGTTTTCCTAATAACGAAAACGTGCCAGAGTTGAAGCGTGAATCAGAACCTGTGACCAGATTCGTCATAGACACCAGTAGGCCAATTAAAGTTCGAGATGGAGATTCGGAAGATACGTTCAC
>CAIPMZ010000062.1 GCA_903866285.1 uncultured bacterium | reverse complement strand
ATCTTACTGTTATTAATATAATCGACCAGCCCCATGCCCCAAATACCATGCGCAATATGCAAAAAATTAAAATTATGCTTTAATGGGCCAAAAAATATCTCTCTATGTTCAGTCGAGCGTCCAATGAAAAACAAATCCCATTTTTGTTGTTTTTTATCCAAAGATTTATAAATTCCACGCGCTACAGGGAAAGCAAATTCACCTGAAATTTTGATATTATCCCTTTTAAATAGTTCCAATGATGATATATCATAATGAAAAACATAGTCAAAATTTTTATTACGAATATTTCTAAAAGCAATATATCTTTTAATTGAATCGATCGTAAATTCCCATTTGTTTTCAATCTTGCGAGGAAAAGGCTCGCTTGATAGTGCTATTTTTTTTCCATGCAATTTATCCATAATCTCATTTGGAAAAAATTCACCTCTAAAAAAAACATTATAATCAGCATCAAATTCCATTAATACTAATTCATCATTAGCAGAAAGACTAAATCCGTTAAAAGAAAACTCTTTAACGTCAAAAATTTCATCTAAATCATTTTCATAGATGAATCTAAAATATTCAGGTTGTGATATAAACGCTATTTTTTTCTTCATTTTCTTATTTCTTTATTTCACATCTTACAGTGAACCACTTACATACATTAAAAAAAGGAACCCTGGCCACTGAAAAAGGAATCCACAATACATATTTTCTAAATTTTTCCCATTCATCAGATGGTGTATATTCAAAAGAATAATTTTCAAATAATTCATTAAATAAAGTATTTTTCTTAAAAAATTTTTCCGTTAAAAAAACATTGTGACCTGGGAACATGCCCTCAGCGCTATTTGCATATGGGACGATAAATTCAAATTTGGCACCATTCTTAGCCACGCGATGGACTTCTTTTAGCATAAAATCTAAATCTGTATGCTCCATGAAATGCGAAGCAAATATTTCCACCACAGTGGAATCATTAAATGGAATCCCGCTAGAGAGATCATGATTTATATCTATCAGACTACCCCCCTCTGGAACATTCCACTGGTCTTCACCATAGCAATTATCAATACCTATGAAGCCTTCTTTTTTCCATGGACCACACCCAATATCAATCTTAAGTGGCTCGGGGTATTTTTCATTATAATATTTTTTATCACAAAGCATAGGCACTATTTATTTAATAATTTTCTAATATATAAATCTCTTTCAATCACCAATCTTTCTTGATTATCATTAATATTGCGCAAAAGGAAGTTATTCTTACTTATACTTAAAAATATCTCATCCAGCATCATTTCATAAAAAACAGACTCCTGGGATGCTTTATTAATCATATTAAGTGGTCCACTCTTTTCAATTAAATAGAATGTACGATAGGATTCTTCATCATTAAAATCATCTGATGAAATATTGGCATTATAGTATTCGTTTAGTTTAAGATATGCGTCAAATAATTCATGGTCCTTATTTTTATTAACAAAGAAGCTTAGCCATATCAGCCTCTTCCATATATTTAAATTTGAATGCTTTATTGAATAAAAAATGTTTTTATTTTTTATTAAATAATTCTCAAGCGAGGATGCATCAGGAAGACCATTTTCAATATGTTCCTTAAGCCATGGATGATCATCTCCGCCACTCATCAATCTATAGGCATTATTAGCATAAATTTCAGCTTTATTTATATTGATAGAAAAAAATGGCGCTGCTAATATTACACCAATTTTCGCAACACGAATATTTTCACCTAAAAAATTTTCTCTTTTATTTCTTGGTATATGCTCAAAAACATCTGCAGAAATAACCCAATCGAAGCTGTTATCATCAAGTTTCATATTACAACCATCACCATTTATGTAATTTTTATCACCAGATATAGTGGTATCCAAAAAATAAACATCGTCTTCTGCTAAGAAAATTTTAGCGGAATTTCCAGCACCTCCAACATCCAATATTTTGAATGTTTGGTCAGGCTTCCTATTTTCATCAATTATTTTTTTAATAATTGAATATCTGCCATATTGATCAAAAACAAAATCCCTTGTCAGTGTGTTACCTTTAGACATTCCATTTATGTTTTAGATTTATTAATCCATTCCAATTATCATTATCTGAAACAACACTAAAAGTATAAGACATATCCTTAAATTCGATAGGTATAATACACTTCCAATCATAAATAGAAACTGTAACTCTATATATGCCTTTAATGAAAATATTTTCAATAATAATAAAATCAACAAAACCATTTCCGCATATACTATCCAATTTTACTTTTGATGTCTTAGTATTCGGACCAAAAAGCATTATGCCATCCTGCATGTATAACGCCACTCCAAATACTGGGTTTTTTATATCAATTTTAGATTCATAATAAATCCTTATCACAATATCATCACCACTATTAAAAACACTCTTTTTAATTTCATCCTTATTGAGAAATTCAACCTTTATTATTTCTGCAGCCTTGTCAATCTTTTCATGATTTATAACCTTAATACTACTCTCATTGCCAGCCATTCGATCTTCCTCGTCTGACATATTTTCATAAATATACGCATCCCCAACCTCATCAGCCTTGCCAATCTTTACAATTTTTCCATTGCGAACCAACATTGCGCGGTCGCAATAGCGCTGAACGGTGGCGATATCATGCGAAACCAAAATGACAGTTTTCCCCATTTCCTTATATTTATTAAACTCCTCCAAACATTTACTCTGAAAATTTGAGTCTCCCACTGCCAACACCTCATCCATCAAAAGGATTTCACGATTAGCGTGGATGGAAACTGAGAAAGCCAGACGCACTTGCATGCCGGAGGAATAATTTTTCAGCTTTTGGTCAATGAAACGCTCGAGTTCCGAAAAAGCTACAATGGAATCAAACTTTTCATCAATCTCTTTTTTGGTCAGCCCCAAAACAGTCGCATTAAGATAGACGTTGTCACGGCCAGAAAGCTCCGGATTAAAACCAATCCCCAATTCCAAAAATGGTGAAATCCTACCATCTATGGAAATTGAGCCTGAATCAGTTTGATAAATCCCCGCCAGGATTTTCAGGAGCGTGCTTTTCCCGCTCCCATTTCTCCCGATGATCCCAAAAAACTCCCCCTTTTTCACCTCAAAAGAAACGTCGTCAAGGGCTTTGAACTCTTCAAAACCACCTTTCTTAAACGCACCCGTAACAGCCCCCCTGAGGGAGGAGATTTTTTCATGCGGGATTTTAAACGTCTTGGAGACATTTTTGACGCTGATGGCAATATCATTGTTCATAATTTCGAATTTTGAATTTTGAATTTCGAGTGAATTTCTAATGATTTAATTTTCCAAATAATACATCAGCCAAAACGAGTTAACCTCTCAGAGTTGAGATTATTTTTCCAAATATCAAAGTAAGCTCCTGAGTCTCTTTCCATAGCAGTCTAGCATCTTTTGAGCTTTCAGGACAAGCGATTGAAATCATATGTAGCCAGTATTTGCTTTCTTGGGCTTCTTTTTTGCAAATGTGAATTTTGTTTTTAAAATCCTTCTTTGAGCTAGCAGCGTTTGCTTCCATATAATTAGCTCCGACACTTGTGGCTGATCTGATTAATTGAGAAATCAATGGTTTTGTAATGGTATCTTGAGGAATTTTTCTGCAAAATAAAATGACTTCACCTCCAAATTTAGAGGTTCGAGCTTCTAAATCATAACTCTTTTTATTTTCTCCTGTTTCAGTCATTAATTTTATTCAAAATTGATTCAAAATTCGAAATTCAAAATTCGAAATTAAAAGATACTGCACCACGAAGAGAACTCACCTTTTCGTGAGGAATTTTGAAGGTTTTACTAACTCCTGATACTTTTATAGCAATGTTTGAATCCATGGTAAACAATTTTCAATAATCAATTCACAATTTACATTGAATTTTCAATAATCAATTTTCAACTCAAAATCACTAAAATACCAATTTTCAAATACTTCACCTTGAT
>CAIPMZ010000061.1 GCA_903866285.1 uncultured bacterium | reverse complement strand
GAGGGTTAAGGATGTTTTCTGCTATTATTTGCATAGAATCTCTAGGGTCTTCAATGATTAATTGAGTAAATCTAGAGATGATACTGTATTTTTCCATTTTAGGCATGTCAGAGTGTTAAGTATGACATGGGCGAGTGCATTCCATTGACATCCGTCACGGAATCAAAAGGATACAAAATTTGCAAGGTGGCGCCATTGGAAAATTTAAGCAGCACATTTTTTTTCGCCTCAACTTTTTCGACTTTATTTTTTGCAATAGTTTCTTCTAATTTTTTAAAGGTTTGCGATTCACTTTGCATTTTTGTTTCCAAGACACTTTCAACTTCATAAGTTTGCAAAACACTAATCAAACCCCCAATGTGATCTTGGTCCGGATGAGTTTCAATAATGTTTTCAATTTTGCGGTCCCAAAAAGGAATATATTTCCCTAATTTTTCCAAGAGCAGTTTCCCATCTTTGCCACCATCGATTAAAACCTGCTGGGAGCCTTGGGAAATTAAAATTGCATCACCTTGCCCTACGTCTAAAAAAATTACTCTCAGCACCTCCTCCCTGCTGTGCATAATAATAACGCTTAAAATTATTGCCAGCGCAAAAATCCCACCCAGGATAGAAAAAAATATTTTACGGTTACGCATAAGCCTCTAAGAAAAATTTTGAATTTTAAATTTTTAATTTTGAATAACTTTTTAATGTCTTAATTTTAAAAACATTAAATCATTCTGGCTTGATTCGAAATTCAAACTTCATAATTCAAAATTTTCCCGCTTCTTTATCCAAAAAATTATACCTGCCAACATTATATAATAAACCACAATCCACCAGGGGCTGACTTTTTCGATACTGGCGCTGGCCCAGGGAAACTCAGCCAAAAGATGAATTAATTTTAACTCATAAGCTAGTAAAGTAAAAGCCAGCCACGCAAAGACCAGCGAAAGTGGCGTCCAAATCAAACCAAACACAATCACCAAAAAAACCAACAGCATCGAAAGCGGAATCACTGGCAAAATAAAAACATTTGCCAATAGTGAAATCAGCGAGACAAGCTGAAAATTATAAGCGATAATTGGCAGCACGAAAAGCTGGGCGCTCAGCGACAACGTAATTGCTTCAGAAATTCCCAGGGCTTTATTTTTTTTCACAAAGCTTTTTTCCCAAAAAGAAGCGGTCAGGACAATTCCCAGCGTTGCTAAAAAAGAAAGTTGGAAACCCACATCCCACCTAAGCAACAAGGGATTGAGCATTAGCATAATTGCTCCTGCAAAAATAATCGCATTCTCCGACGAGGCCAAGCGCCCATTTTTCATCGCCCAAAGCAAAATGCCACTCATCACCCCAGCTCGTACCGCCGAAGCTGGCAAGCCTGCAATAATCACAAACAAACAGATTCCAAAAAGCGCAAACCAAATTGCCTGTTTTCGCCAGAGTCCCAACCAAATTCCCAATAAAATCAGATATTCAGCAATAATCGTTACATTATAACCGGACACCGCCACGATATGCGTCATCCCAGTGCGCGAAAAATCGGCCTGAATTTCCTTGGAAAGTCCCCCACTACCTCCCAGCAGCAAACCTTCTGCCAAAGCCCCATAAGGTTGGGGAATAACCTTGGTAATTTTACTTTCAAAAATTGTCCGCATTGCAATTATTTTTCCCAGAAACCAACTGCCGCTGTTTTCTCCAATCTTTCTTGATTTGCCCTTTTCACATTGATAAAGCACGCCTTCCTTCGCCATATACATCCGATAATCGAAACTAGCGTCTTTACCTGCCTCACCGGCAGACAGGTTTTCAATGGCTTTAGCGGGGCAAACTATTTCCAATAAATCGCCGAATTGGTATTCTGGATACTGCGGGACTTGCAGTAAGACAGAAATTTTTTCAGACTGAAGACTAATAATAATATTTTGACCGAAAGTTGAAGGACTTACTTTTTGAACAATTGCATTTTCTTGAAAAACTTTCCCGAGATATTTTAAATTATTAGCTTCTTCAATCCTACTATCAGTGCGCCACAGTCCGAGTACAAAAGCAAGCAACAAAAAAGCGACCAGCGTCGCCTTTTTATTTTTATAAAAAACAGACAGAACTATTAAAGAAAAAATCAAGAGTAAAAAAATTTGCATTTGACTGACTGCAAAAAACGACCGCACAAACACCGCCCCAATGAAAGCCAATATTAATGCCAAGAAAATTTTTGATTTTGACATAAAATTAATTCTAGTTCAATTATAACAGATTTTTTATAAATAGTATTAATACCCCAGGGCAAGCCTGCCTACCTGCCTATCGGCAGACAAGCCTGCAGGCAGCTAGGCCCTGGAACCCCTGGGCTCACACCGATAAAATCAGTGAGGTATTAAACCTTTTGTTATTCCCACTGAATCAGTCCCAGTATGTATCCGGACTCTCACTACGCTAGCTAATAAACAAAAACCACCCCTGCGTAGTTTTATATAGGTTTTCCATATTTACAATAATTTATCCATAAATCAAAAAAGACCACCATAGACGCGACCGCGTCTATGGTGGTCTTTTTATGTTTTCCTATAAGAGGCAAGAATCCTAACGAGAGGCTGTCTTTTTCTGAAGAAAAGAACGAGCTACGAAAACTTTTCTCATTTACTACTTCAATTTAAAATGAATTTTCAGCTCTGCTTCATTGGTAAGTTGCATAAGCTCCCCACATTTTACAAATTTACGAATTTGATAAAATTCTGCAAGAAAATTTATTTCCTCAAGACATGGATATGGATGCACGAAAACAGATTTTTGAAGTTCGGAAAATTTTAAGTCTTTGAGTTTTTCACGAAGCACATCGCGCTTGCTTTTCATTTTTTCCGGGATATCAAACATCACAATTCGCCACTTGCCATCCCATTTGGTTGGCTTTTTTATTCTAAGCTGATAAATATTAAATTCCAAAATTCTCAGCTTTCCTTTTTCGGTCAGCACAATGCTTGTTGTGCCATCCGAATTCTCCACTCTGCTCACCAACCTTTCCCGATAAAATTCGCGCACCGTTCGACGAAGATAATCCTCGTCAATTGATTTCCAAGCCCTGGTTGTTATTTTCAACACCCTGAAATATTGTCGCGGAGAGCCAGCAAAGCCAAGGGCGACGCCCGCACCCAATAATAAAAGAATTTTTTGTTTTATGGGACTTGAAATTTTTCTCTTCATTTTTATTTTTTTCAAAAAGACCGCTATAGACGCGACCGCATCTATAGCGGTCTTTTCTATTTTCCTATTGCTGTGTTTCTTTTTTTTAAAAAAGAATAATTTTCCCTGTTTAATTTTGAGGCTCTAAATTAAAACATTTCAAAAAAATTATACCAAATTAACTTAATCTATACTAGCTTGCTATCCTGGAGCTAAGCGCCGAATCTAAGCTTAGCTCCGTCGTAATATAGTATCAACTTAGTTAACTCGCTATTAGTATAATTTTTAACAATTTTCATAGGCTGGCGATATCCACCATTTTAATTTTGGCAGTC
>CAIPMZ010000060.1 GCA_903866285.1 uncultured bacterium | reverse complement strand
CACTTTAATGCAAGTAAAAAAGAAAGAATTGTTTAATAATTTTAAAAAATAGGTCTATTTAGGAAAATCGCCCTTTAAGCTCATAAGAGGATTGGAATATACTTAGCTAGCTAAATAATGATTTCTCCTTAAAATAATCCTGTTTTTTGCTTAAAATTAGGGGAAAACGGCCTCATTGACAGAAATCCCAAGATAGTGTACATTAGATATATAAGAAAGCCCCGAGGGCTTTTTAAAAAACCCTAAAAACATAGCACATAATACATAGCACATAACATAAAATAAGACACGGGTAAGGAAATGTTGTTTTTATAAAATGTTACGTGTTCCATGTTACGTGTTTTATGTTCAATGTTTCATGTTTAAAAAAGCTATACAATTTTTTCAAGAAGCAAAAGTCGAACTGATGAATGTTAATTGGCCGACGAAGAAACAGACGATAAATTATACGCTTCTGGTAGTTGCCGTTAGTATTGTTGTCGCGCTTTTCCTGGGAGGGCTGGACTCAGTTTTCAGTTATATTTTAAAGACGTATATTATTAAATAACTCATATATATCGAGTGGCGTCCCAGTCTCGATTCCGAATAGTGCTTTCTGAAATTTTCAGTTAGTTCCGCGGAATCGCCTCCGGCTTAGCCAAATTGAAATTTAAAGATTAATTAAAGAATCGAGACGGGACGCTCATGTTTGTAGCTGCTCGTACCTCGCAGACAAACATGGCGAAGCAGACACAACATCATGGATTGGCCTGGTATGTGATTCACACGTATTCAGGATACGAAGATAACGTAGCGCGAAATTTAAAACAGCGGATCGAATCAATGGATATGCAGGACCTCATTTTTGATGTGATGGTGCCAACGGAAAATAAGATTAAGATTAAAAATGGGAAAAGAACAGTAGTGGAGGAACGAATTTATCCTGGTTACGTGTTGGTTCAAATGATGGTAACGGATGCTTCTTGGTATGTGGTCCGAAATACGCCGAATGTGACTGGCTTTATCGGTTTAGGTACAACGCCAACGCCGGTTGATCCACGCGAGATTGAAATGCTCAAAAAGCGAATGGGTGTTTCTGAACCGAAGTACAAAATGGATATTAAGAATGGAGACGCAATCAAGATTAATGATGGACCGTTTAAGGATTTTGATGGTAAGGTGCAAGAGTTTGATGAGGAGAAGGGTAAGGTTAAAGTTTTAGTTTCAATCTTTGGACGCGAAACTCCGGTTGAATTGGACTTTTTACAAATTAAGAAAATCTAAATTAAAACAGATAAAGGAGTGGCACCCCGCACCAAATTCCGAATTCAGCTTTGTGGAAATTTGCTGATTGCTTCTCGGAATCGCCTGCGGCTTAGCCTGGTATAATTTAAAAATTTATTAGAGAATTGGTGCGGGGTTGCTCATTTTTGTAGCTACTCGTACCTCATAGACAAAAATGGCAAAGAAAATCAAGACAGTTATTAAGCTTCAAATCGTGGGGGGTAAAGCAAATCCAGCGCCACCAGTGGGACCAGTTTTAGGTCAACACGGAGTGGCAATTCAGGAATTTTGCATGCGTTTTAATGATGCGACTAAGGATAAAATGGGAGAAGTGGTGCCGGTTGAAATCACAGTTTTCGAAGATCGAAGTTTCGATTTTATCATGAAGACTGCACCTGCCGCTGAACTACTAAAGAAAGCTGCCGGAGCTGCTAAGGGAGCGGCTAATCCGCTGAAAGAAAAAGCTGGAAAAATTACGAAAGCTCAGTTGGAGGAAATTGCTAAGGTTAAAATGGTTGACCTTAACGCTAATGATGTTGAGGGTGCCATGCAAATTATTGCTGGTTCAGCGAGATCAATGGGAATCAAGATAGAAGGATAACTAATCAATGCGGATTGATAACTGATTAGCACAGATCGCAGATTAGAATAAAAAATTCGTGATTAGTGAAAATCCGTAAGTAATTAGTGTAAATCAGTTTTATTTAAATAGGTGGGAGGATTGAGCAATTATTGCGCAGTCTGCTATTACCACAAAAAAGCATTATGCAAAGAGGAAAAAAGTATCGAGCAGTAGTTGAGAAGATGGACTTAAAAAAGGTTTATGCAATTGAAGAAGCAATCACTTTAGTGCATGGCGGAAAAATTGCGAAGTTTGACGAATCAGTTGAAGTCCACGTTAAGCTTAATATCGACCCTAAAAAAGGCGATGAGCAGGTGCGCGGGACAGTGGTGCTGCCACATGGAACGGGCAAGACTTTGAAAATTGCAGTGGTAACTTCTACGAAAGCTAAAGATGCTCAGGAAGCTGGCGCTGACTTTGTGGGCGGCGAAGAATTGATTGAAAAAATTAAACTTGGGAAAATGGAAACTTTTGACGTTTTATTAGCAACTCCAGAAATGATGCCAAAACTGGCTGGAGTAGCTAAAATCCTAGGGCCCCGCGGGCTGATGCCAAGTCCTAAGACTGAGACTGTCACTGAAAAAATTAAAGAAGCGGTGGAAATGTTAAAGAAAGGTAAAGCTTCTTTTAAGAATGATAACAGTGGGAACGTGCATCAGGTTATCGGTAAGCTTTCTTTTACCGAAGGAAAATTAAAAGAAAACTACGAAGCGATTGTGGATGCGATTACGAAAGCCAGGCCAACGGGTATTAAAGGCCGATACGTGGTTTCAATTTCGATTTGTTCGACGATGGGACCGGGACTGAAGATTAGCTTTTAGTTTCGCTAGCTTCATTAGCTTCGTTAGCTTATAGCTTCGCTAGCTTCATTAGCTTCGTTAGCTTATAGCTTCGCTAGCTTCATTAGCTTTTAGGGAAATGCAAATACTTAAAAAGGCGCCTGAGGGCGTCTTTTTTGTGGTTTAATTTACCCTGGTCAAATTGCTCGCTTCTTTGTTTGTGTTTTCAGGTTAGTGAGCACCTCGCAGTAGCGAGGATTTGACGGGGTGAAGCTCTTTACGGGAGGTGATTTAATGTATACAATAGAAGAGTAGAAATTAAGCTTTAAGGCCATATTTATTATATGACAGAAGAAAAAAAATATGTGCGGCCATCTTGGGATCAGTATTTTCTAGATATTATTAAAGTTATTGGGGAGCGGGGATCGTGCGATCGGGGTCGTTCTGGCTGCGTAATTGCGAAAGAAAAAAGAATTCTTTCCACTGGCTATGTGGGTTCGCCAGTCGGGACGGCGCATTGCGATGAGGCTGGGCATGAAATGCATACAGTCAAGCATGAAGATGGGCATGAGAGTCGTCACTGCATCCGCACGGCACACGCTGAGCAGAATGCAATTGTGGCCGCTGCTCGTTTTGGCGTAGCCTTGGAAGGTGCCACGCTTTATTGTCATATGACACCTTGTTATGCTTGCGCGAAGATGATTATTAACGCCGGCATTAAGAAAGTTGTTTGCCAATTAGATTATCACGCTGGCCAGCGCAGTAAAGAAATTTTCAAAGAAGCTGGGGTGGGATATGAATTGGTGCAAGAAGAGATGCAGAAGTATGATGATATGTAGGGATATAAATCACATAACACAAAACATATAACATAGAACAAGATTTGCATAGTTTTTTTATGCCACATGTTCCATGTTTCATGTTCTATGACGAAATGGCGAAATTAATACTGGGGATCACGGGGGAAATAGCTAGCGGGAAGGGAACTATTGCAAAACATACCGCGGCTGAGTATGGTGCAAATACACGGAGATTCTCGACTATTTTGCGAGATTTACTTGATCGCGTTTATGTTCAGCAGACAAGGGAGAATATTGCAAATATTTCAACCGCATTACGTAAAACTTTTGGGGAAGATTTACTGGCCAAAGCAATGTATCATGATACCCAAAATGACCAGCATGAAATTGTCGTGGTGGATGGCGTGCGTCGTTTAGCCGACATTACTTTTCTTTTGGAATTGCCTCATTTTAAATTAATTTACGTGGAGGCTGATATGCAAATTCGTTATGAGCGCATAATTAAAAGAGGTGAAAATACTGATGACCTTAGTAAAACCTTCGAAGAGTTTAAAAGGGATCATGAGCTTGAAACGGAATTGCAAATCAAGGATTTAAAAAATTATGCTAATTATATAATCAATAATGATGGGGTTTATGCTGATTTATATAAACAGGTGGATGAGATAATTAAGGAGAATATGCAATAGAAAATAAATTGTAATTTAATATTTAAAATTATGAAACAATATTTAGATTTGTTGCAATATATCATGGACAATGGTGATCAAAAAAATGATCGAACTGGGGTTGGAACGAAAAGTGTTTTTGGTTATCAGATGCGTTTTGATTTACAGAAAGGATTTCCACTCCTCACAACTAAAAAAGTTTTTATTAAAGGAATTATCCATGAATTAATTTGGTTTTTAAAAGGTGACTCAAATATTAAATATTTAGTAGACAATGACGTCCATATTTGGAATGATTGGCCATTTCAGAGGTATCTCGAGGAAAATAAGCTAGAGAAAGAATTTCCTAAATACTCCGAGCAATGGCAAGGAAAGATGAAGGAATATATTGAGAAAATAAAAACAGATAAGGAATTTGCAAAGAAATGGGGTGAGTTGGGGCCAGTTTACGGCGTGCAGTGGCGAAAATGGAAGACGGCGGATGGTCGAGAGATTGATCAAATTTCGCAAATTATTGAGACCATAAAAAATAATCCAGATTCAAGAAGGATAATTCTTTCGGCTTGGAATGTGGGAGATCTTGATAAAATGGCACTGCCACCTTGTCATCTACTTGTTCAATTCAATGTTTCAAAGGGTAAACTTTCTTGTCAGCTTTATCAACGCAGTGCGGATACCTTACTTGGAGTACCCTTTAATATTGCCTCTTATGCACTCTTGACTATGATGATTGCCCAGGCTTGTGAGCTTGAAGTGGGAGAATTTGTGCATACCTTGGGCGATACCCATATTTATAATTTTCATTTTGAACAAGTAAGAGAACAGCTTTCGCGTGAACCTAGAGAACTTCCAACGATGAGGATTGATCCGGAAGTGAAAAATTTATTTGATTTTAAATATGCAGATTTTAAATTAGAAAATTATAATCCACATCCGGCTATTAAGGCCCCAATTGCGGTTTAGAAAATTATGTATACTCCAAAAATAAGTCTTATCTGTGCGATTGCAGAAAATCGGGCGATTGGGAAAAACAATCAACTGCTTTGGCATATCCCAGAAGACTTCAAACATTTCAAGGAAAAAACGATGGGGCATGTGATTGTGATGGGGCAGAAAACTTTTGAATCAATTGGTAAGCCACTT
The DNA here is from genome assembly GCA_903866285.1 of uncultured bacterium. GTDB lineage: Bacteria > Patescibacteriota > Minisyncoccia > Moranbacterales > GWC2-37-73 > CAIPMZ01. The sequence goes on along the minus strand of CAIPMZ010000060.1, from coordinate 2,248 downwards.
CCAAATCGCACTACTATTGTGCTCTCCAATGATCCTGCTTGCAACATCGAAGGGGTCATCATGGCTCGGACTTTTGAGGAAGTTTTTCAGAAAGCTCGGGAAATTGAAAAAGAAGAAGTTTTTATTTGCGGAGGGGGTAGTGTTTATGCTCAAACAATCGGCATGGCGGATAAACTTTATTTGACAGTAGTGGAAGGAAATTTCGAGGCGGATGTTTTTTTTCCTGAGTATGGAGAATTTACGAAAATTATTTCAGCGAAGAAAAGTGGCGACGAAAATTTTAAATATACTTTTTTAGAATTAGAAAAATAATATGAAGCAGGGAAAATTTATTGCGATTTATGGAATTAATGGAATCGGGAAAACGACCCAGGTGGATTTATTAGTGGAATATTTAAAGGGAAAAGGCATGAATGCTTCACGTTTAAAATATCCCGTTTATGATTTAGAGCCAGAAGGGCCGTTTATTTATAAATATTTAAGAGAGCCGCAATTTCGCAGTGAGCATGAGCTTTCGACCCATGAACTCCAAGAAAAATATGCTGAAAATCGAAGGCGTTACGAAACAGTCTTGAAAGAAAGATTAAGCAGTGGCGAATGGATTGTGGCGGAAGATTATACGGGAACTGGGATTTCCTGGGGATTGACTTGGGGTGGCGAACTGGATTATTTAGAAGAGATAAATCGAGATTTACTGAAACCCGATTTAGAAATTTTAATGCATGGCAGTCGCTTTTTATCGGCTATTGAAAAAGATCACCGTAACGAAATGGACGGCGAGCGGATTATAATTTGTAAAAATTTTCACGAGCTACTGGCTGACCGACATGGTTGGTTAAAAATAAAGGCAAACCAAGAAATTGAAGAAGTTCAGAAAGATATCGTTGAAAAAATTACTGGTTTGAGATAAGAATTGTTATTTAATGAGATAAAATTAGCTTAATTAAATAGCTAGACGTTGGAGGCTAAGCCTCCAAGGGGAGGCTTAGCCTCCTTGCGGTTGGCAGTATTTTAATTACGTTGACACAATTTTTAAAATTATGAGTTCAAGTTCGCTTTTATATTTACATAAGAAAACGCTTTCTAGTCACGCAATTAAAAATGACGTGGATTTTTTATTGGGGCTGATTAAAGAAAAAGGGGCAAAATTAAAGCGCTGGGAAAATTATCTAACTGAAAATGAGAGTATGGCTGAGGATGGAAATATCCATTCCCATTCTTCTTTATTGGAGCATTTAGCTTTTCGAGAAGTAACCGTAGAAGGCTTAAGCGATGAGCGAGCAATCCTGCTGATGTGGACGGCGCGTTTTCATAAATTAGGCGAACTAAGAAGGGGTGATATTTTATATAATTTAAAAACAGCAAACGATAAAGCCGAGAAAGTTGGTTACCTTAAGGATCATGTGCAGGGAAAGCTGAAGAGTAAATATGCAAAGGAGATGCTGGAAAAAGTCTTAGCTATTTCCTTGGATGAAAAAAATTTAAGTGAGGATGAATTTGATTTTGTAGATTTTTTTAGTTCGCTGAAATGTCGAGGCCATATTAATACGGCCTTAAAAATGATTAAGCAACAAGAAATTGCGCAGTATGATCTGCTCGCGGCGAATGTTTTATTTAATCAAATCAGGCCATTGGTGGAGTATAGCGGAAAATATAGAAGTGTCCGCGTTTATTTAAAGAAAAATGCAAGTAGCATAGATCAGGCGGTAAAAAAACATTTGACCCATGAAAAGCTTAGGCAGAGTTTTAAATTAATTTACCAACAGGAAGATTTCGAACAAGAGCAAAATAGTTTAGATGTTTCACTTGAAAAAGTAACTGAAATTAAAAATATTTGGCTGGCTTTTGCTAAAGAAAATTAAAATATTTTTTTAAAAAACTTATGGACTTTAAAGAATATCAAGAAAAATCAAGGAAAACTGCTATTTATCCAAAAATAGGCGAAACTTATATTTATCCTGCGCTTGGGCTTAGCGATGAGACCGGCGAAGTTTTAGGTAAAATAAAAAAGATATTTCGTGATAAGGGTGGAATTTTAGATAATGAAACTAGGGAGGAAATAAAAAAAGAACTTGGGGATGTGCTTTGGTATTTAACGCAGCTTTCAACGGAGTTGGAATTGTCTCTGGATGAGATAGCGGAAGCTAATATTAAAAAATTATATAGCCGATTGGAACGCGGGGTATTGCAGGGCAGTGGGGACAATCGCTAAGCTAAAATTTGAAATTTTTAATTTGAAATTTGAAAT
>CAIPMZ010000059.1 GCA_903866285.1 uncultured bacterium | reverse complement strand
GTTGTTACACTTGAATACAACTCAGGAATGTTAAATAGATTGGACAGATTAACTTCTGCAAATTATGGAATGCCAATCAATACCAATTTGTGTAAAAATAAGTTTGTAAAGCATAAAGATAAAACAATTATGCTTCAAGCAACTTCAATATATACACAAGGTAATGGAGGAAAATGGGACGTAAAAGAAATGTTTGACATTATGATTGAAATTTCAAAAACTTCTCTTCAAGTATTAGGAAGTGAAATATTTAATCAGATAACTAAGAGTAAATAATCAAAACCAAAAGATTTATTAATTTAACGTAATTTGATAATGGCAAGAAATGCAACAAACAAATTATTGCAAAAAGCTAAAGAATCAAAGAGTGATGAGTTTTACACTCAGCTTTCTGATATAGAAAGTGAATTGCAACATTACAAAGACCATTTTAAAGACAAGGTGGTTTTTTGTAATTGTGATGACCCCAAAACTAGCAACTTTTTTAAATATTTTGCCTCAAACTTCAAAGAGTTAGGGTTAAAAAAAATAATCGCTTCTTGTCACAGAAAGCAAAAAAGGGATTTATTTAATACTGAAGAATTTGAAAGTGGTTTTTTTTATGAATATTCAGGTGCTCAAGGTAAAAAAATTAAACCAAGTTCAAAGGACATTATTCATTTTAAAGGAGATGGAGATTTTCGTAGTGCTGAAAGCATTGAACTATTAAAACAATCCGATATTATTGTCACCAATCCACCATTCTCATTATTCAGGGAATACGTAAATCAGTTAATTAAATATGATAAGAAATTTTTGATAATTGGCAACATTAATGCTATTACCTATAAGGAAATTTTTAAACTAATCAAGGGAAATAAAGCATGGTTAGGAATAAATCTAGGTAGAGGCATCTCAGGTTTTATTGTGCCAGCACATTATGAGCTTTACGGAACAGAAGCTCGTATTGATAATCTTGGAAATAGAATAATTTCCCCGAATAATTGCTTATGGCTAACTAATTTAGACACCTCTAAAAGGCATGAGGATATTACTCTCACAAAGAGATATTTTGGAAACGAAATTGGGTATCCTCGTTACGATAACTATGATGGAATTAATGTAAATAAAACAAAAGATATTCCTTTGGATTATTCAGGCGTTATGGGTGTACCTATAACTTTTTTACATAAATACAATCCAGAACAGTTTGAAATAGTTAAATTCAGAAAAGGAAATGATGAAAAAGATTTATCAATAAATGGAAAATGTCCATATTTTAGGATTTTAATCAAAAATAAACGGATACGGAAGAATTGAGGGGCTTGAATTTCGTAGATTTCTAATGGTTCAAATTATTTTCATGAGAAAAGACCAAATTTTTGAAAAAGTAGCAGCAGAATTGCATCAGTATTTTTCTCCTAATGCTCCTGTTAAACATGACCAGAAAATTATAGGAAGGTCTGGGGTTCTCAGACAAATAGATGTTCTTATTGAAGATGAAATTGCAACTTATCCGTTGAGAATTGTTATTGATTGTAAATATTATTCATCAAAGGTCGACATTAATGACGTGGGGCAGGTATGGGATTTAGTTGATGATGTTCGTGCTAATCTAGGCGTTATCATTTCAAATGCAGGTTTCACATCTGGAGCTAAAAAAAGAGCTTTGGAATTAGGAAGGATGAAACTTTGTTCAATACTTGATTTAGAAAATAAGGATTTTAGTGTAAAATTAGCCCTTCCAATGATATGTGAGTTAAGAAAACCAGTATTTAACTTTAAAGTAGCTGGTACTGACTCAAATATGAATCTTCATGTAGATGAAAAACTTTGGCAAATTGAAAATAAAATTGATGGAAATGTTTTAAATGTGTATCAAGATTTTTTAAGCAAATGGAATAGTGATGAAATTTCGCATGAAGTAGGAAGTCATATATTGGCATATTCTCCAAGCGATTGGAGATTAATAGGCCCAAATGGAAGCTTTGAGTTTAATATATTAGAAGTTAACTATAATTCAGTACCAAGATATTATGTTGGGTTTGTTCCCTTAATTGAAGGAAAAGGAATTATAGATATTCAGGAGAATGTTCTTAAAACTAGGGGGTTTACGACAGACAAAGTTGTTTTTGAGGATATTCAAAAAAATTGGGAGGTATTTGATAACTTAAATGACATAAAAATAAAGCCAGTGTTTCATTTTGTTGCATCCGATATGTTTTTAAGTTAATTAACTAAATTTAACCCTGTAATAAATCTTCCATTTGTTTTAAGCAGTATTCAATATTGGGGTAGGATTTAACAAGATTTGCAGTTCCAAAATCAGACCACTTGTCGAGCCATGTACCGTCTGGTACATGGCGGAGCCACCTTATTGTGAGTTCTGTCATGTATAGTTATGTACCGTCTGGTACATGGCGGAGCCGTATACCAGACAGTATACGGCGGAGCCGTATACTAGACGGTATACGGCGGAGCCACCTTATTGTGAGTTCCGTCTTGTATTCAAAAACACACCTTGTTGGTGTGTTTTTGCTTTGTGTGTATAATTTAATTATGGAAAAAACACATATTTTTTATTATGTGTATGTCTTACTCAGTAAAAATGATGGGAAATTTTATATTGGCTTCACTGAGGATCTAAAAAGAAGATTCGAGCAACATAATAAGGGGGAAAGTCCTGCAACTAAATGTCGAAGACCATTTGAATTAATTTTTTACGAAGCCTATCGCAACAAATATGACGCACTGCGTCGAGAAAAATACTTCAAATCCACCAAGGGGAAAACTACTTTAAATACTATGCTAACGGAATTCCTCGAAAATGACCCAAGTTAGTCGAGGACCGTCCTCGACTGGATTTCGCGCATGGCACGCCAAGCACACCAAGTAGTGTTTTTTTGGTGCAATACCGAATTAACTGGGTTTTAGTTGAGAACGGTCCTTGACTGGAGTTCATATTATTAGCCCTGCCATTCTTTTTGAGTAGCTTTAAAATGGTGCTAAAATTAAAACATGAGGAAAAACAAGCTAAAAATTATTTTTTTCTGCGCAAGTCTGGCGCTAATGGCGGGCGGGTTTTTTTGGCTGGCGCAATGGGAAAAACCTTGGCAAAAAGTTGAAAATAAAAGTGTTGAAAATAAAGTAGTTAATGCTGAAAAAGAAAAAGTTGAAATTGTCGCTGAAAAAACGGCGCCAGCTTTTTTGGTGGCAGGCTGGATCCCGTATTGGGCTAAGAGTGCGGGGGTTGCTTCCCTGCAAGGAAAGCTAAATTTATTTTCCCAGCTTAACCTTTTTGCTTTTAGCGTTGATGCGCGCGGGGAGCTTGTGGATACGTTAAAGCTTGACCTGGCTCCGTGGCCACAGCTTTTGCTTGACGCTCAAAAGGAAAAAATTAAAATTATCCCGACGATTCTTTGGGGTGATAGTGTGGCGATGCATCAAATATTTGCCGACGCTGGCCTCCGCGAAAAGCATGCTGACAAGGTTGTAAAAATGTTGACCCAGTATAATTTTACGGGCGTAGACCTTGACTATGAAGGTAAAGACATCGCAGATCGCGACAATTTTTCTTTGTTTTTGCAAACGCTACATGAAAAATTAAAAGCTGCGCCAGCGAAAACTTTAAGTTGTACCATTGAAGCGCGCACCCAGGATGAGCCCCCGGTTGGGTTTACTGGCGTGCGAGCGATGAGTTGGGCTAATGATTTTGCGGCCCTGAATAATTTTTGCGATAGCATAACGCTGATGGCGTATGATCAAGTTTTTCAAATTCAGCGCGCTAAAGTTTTCGAAGATAGGAGCTTGACCCTCAGTGCGCCTAACGCTGAAAATGCCTGGGTTGAAAAAAATATTGAGTATGCTCTGCGCTTTATCGCGCCAGAAAAATTAATCCTAGGCGTTTCGACGTATGGTTGGGAATTTCGCGTGGAAAAAATTGCCGAAGGTTATCGATATAGTCGAGTTAGAAGTCTTAGTTATCCAACCGCGATTGAGTTAGCTAATTCGGTCGGTGCAGTTCCAGCGCGAACCACCGGGGGAGAGCTAGCTTTTACTTATCAGGCTACTGATGGGCAATATCTGGTAACTGTCGATGACGCCCAAGCGGTCAGCGATAAAATTGCCCTAGCTAAAAAATTCAAAATCAAAGGAATTAGTTTGTTTAAACTTGATGGCCTTACGGATCCAAAACTTTTTGAGGTGTTAGCGGGGAAGTAAATGAGTTTTGGGAGCTCAACTCCCATGAGGGGAGTTGAGCTCCCTTTTTATGGTGGAGTGAATTATTCAGTTTAAAATATTTTAAGTTATTTTTTGTATTATATAATTGAATGCATAACATTTTAATTTTTTCAAAGATATGAAAAAAGAAACTTTTAGAAAAATTGATAAAGAGGTTGAGGCTCGTCAGCATTTTCAACTTACGCGTCCGCCGAGAATGGAAGGCAAAGTCAAAAATGCGATGATGAATCCTGTCAAAAAGCCCAAGTCGGTGAAAAATGAAATGAAAGGAAAATAGCCCGCTAGTGAGCTATTTTTTAAAGGCGCTTGCATAAATAGAAGCGTTTGGTATCATAAAGAACCGCCTTTTTTGGCGATTGCATTTTAACAACAAGCAGAAAAAAGAAAAATTTTTCTCTAATATTTTTTATCAACAACTAATTTGTGGGGAGAGTTATGACACCTAAATCTTTGAATGTTTTGATTATTGGAAACGGTGCCCGTGAACATGCTATGGCATATTATGCGGAGCTGAGCCCGCGGGTGAAAAAAGTTTTTGTCGCACCAGGCAATGGCGGAACTGCCATGATGGATGGCAAGGTCAGCAACGTTGCCATTGCGGCAACTGATATAAACGCATTGCTTCAATTTGCCTTGGAAAGCAGTGTCGACTTGACCGTTATTGGTCCTGAACAACCACTTGAACTCGGGATTGTGGATTTATTCCGCAAAGCGGGAAAAAAAATCGTCGGACCTACGCAGGCGGCAGCCAAACTCGAAACCAACAAGGGTTACGCTAAGATGTTTATGGACGGTAATAGTATTCCAACGGCTTCTTTCGGGATTTTTTACCGTGCTGTTGATGCAATGGAGTATATTTCTGCACCAAATTTTAAATTTCCAGCAGTTATTAAGGCAAGCGGTTTGTGCGCCGGAAAAGGGGTTTTTATTACTCTCAACAGGGAACAGGCATTTAAGGCAATCAAAGATCTTTTTAAGGACCGTATTTTTGGGGCTGCCGGAGACAAAGTTGTTATTGAGGAATTTTTGCTGGGTCAGGAGGCGAGCATCTTTGCATTGGTAGCCGAAGAGGGAGAGACCTACAAGCTCTTTGCAGCGGCTCAGGATCATAAGCGCATCGGCAATGGCGATACCGGTAAAAATACTGGCGGGATGGGAGCTTATGCACCCGCACCAGTTGTTACTCCTGAAGTTATGCGTAAGGTTGAGGAAAGAATCATTCAACCTACGCTTAAGGGCATGAGAGATGAGGGCAGCCCTTACACTGGTTTTCTGTATATCGGTCTGATGATCGACGAAAATGGAGATCCAAGTGTGGTTGAGTATAATGCACGCATGGGTGATCCAGAGACTCAGGTGGTACTTCCGCTACTTAAGAGTGACTTTGTTGAGGCTCTTTGGGCCAGTGTGGGTGGTACGCTTGCGGATGCGCCCTGGGAAATGAAGGAAAAGACATCAGTAACGGCTATCGTGATTGCAGCCACAGGCTATCCGGATGAGTATGAAACTGGGAAAGCTGTTAAAGTCCCAGGCTGGGTTGAATCTTTTCCAGCTTCTTTCCTTTTCCATGCTGGAACAAGATTTGAAGGCGGGAAAATTTTAACGGCAGGTGGGCGGGTTCTTTCTGTAATGGCCATAGGTACAAGTCTTGGCGATAGCATTTTTCGTGCGTATGAGCTTGCTGAAGTGATTAGCTTTGAAGGTGGCGGTTCATACTATCGTAAAGATATCGGCACCAAAGGCCTTGAAAGAAAGTAACTGTCTAAAGAGTTTTTTCAATTTAAAAAATCCCATACACTAAACGGAGGCGTATGGGATTTAATTTTGTCAATTTTTACATTTTACGGAATCAATTTAATTAGTGGTGGAAAGACGTTGGAGGCTCGACCTCCATTAGGGAGGTCGAGCCTCCTTGAAACTAACAGTGATTTGTTTGATTTGGGATTAGACCGAAAAAATGCGAAGATTTATTATAAAACTCTTTCTATGCTAAAATTAAAAAGTCAGCTATTTTTTAAGAATCATTCATGAAAAAATTCTTTCTTGCAACTACTTTGACTTTTGGTTTAAATTTCGTTTGGGAAGTTGCCCAGTCTTTTTTGTATGCTCCGCATTATCAGGGTCTTGGGCAATTAATTAGTGTGCATCTTTGGGCAAGCCTGGGGGACGTCGTGATGGTAGCGGTTATTTTAAGCGTAGCCGAAGTTGTTTCAGGGCGGATTTCAAAAAACAAAAATAAAAAGCTTGAGTTATTGAGCATAATTTTTTTCGGTTTTCTGCTGGCGGTAGCGGTGGAAAAATACGCTTTAATAAATTCAATGTGGGCCTATAATTCTTTGATGCCCGTATTGCCCTGGCTAAAGGTTGGGCTAACGCCCGTGCTTCAGCTGAGCTTGATTCCAGGGGTTATTTGGATTTTTTTAAAAAATAAGGTAAAATATAAAAGTAATTAAAATTAAAAAACTTATGCTTAAGAAAAAAACAAAGAAAAAAAGTACGGTTAAATTAGCGAAGAAAAATGAAAAGGTAGCTAAGCTAAATCTGAAAAAAATAATTTACGTGATGCTGACGATTTTTCTTGGAAAAATGTTGGCTTTTATTGTTTTCGAAATAATTTCATTGAACTTCGTTAGCGCGTTAGTTGACGCTGGTTTGCCAGTGGAATATAACCATATATTTGGTTTAGTTTATAGTCCGCTTTCGCCTTATCTTTTCTGGATTTTCATTGCCCTCGGTGCGGTGAGCGGTTTTTTCGTGGGACTGGCTTGGTGGCGGATTATTTATATCGAGCATCGTCATTGGCGAAATAAAAAAGTTTCGCTTAAAAAATAGGGTAGTGTGCAAGTCCATGAACATAATTAACACTTGGGTTAGTTGAAATTATTGGTTAATTTTCGATCAATTTGAGCCATAAGCTGTTCAATTTCTTCTTTCTTTTTCATCTTTCTGGCTACTGCTAATCTAGCGCTTTGCTTC
>CAIPMZ010000058.1 GCA_903866285.1 uncultured bacterium | reverse complement strand
ATAAGTTTGCCTATGAAAAAAGCGACAATGAATATGCCACTTTAATGCAAGTAAAAAAGAAAGAATTGTTTAATAATTTTAAAAAATAGGTCTATTTAGGAAAATCGCCCTTTAAGCTCATAAGAGGATTGGAATATACTCCCTATCAAAAAAGGGTCCTCAAGCAGGGCGCGCTCCTTAAAACTTTTGCTTTCCCCAAAGCTCAAAAAGACGGCCTTTGGAGGCGTAGAGCTCCTGGAAACTGCCAGCTTCGATAACGTAATATACTACTTTTTCTTTTTCTTTTCAACCTTAAAAAGCCTTGAGAGATAGAGCGAAATAACTACCACGGCGATAGTTACGACAATTGCATAAAGAAACTTAGCCCGGAGGCCATTGCCTGGATCGGAAAAAAATCTTTCAATGAAAGCCTTAATCGCTTCATTCCAAGCCAAGCCGGCCACGAGTCCAAAACTAGTAAGAATATAGCCCAGGGTTTTTTCGCGAATTTCTTTTTCAAGTTCAATTCCCTTGTCTTTAATTGTGACCATTTTTTCGGTGATTTGTTGCATGGTGTTTTATAAATGTTTAATTCTAGCATCACTACGCATATAAAGTGTCACTGCGAACTTGTTTCAGAATCTACTTTCTTAGTTTCACAAAACTGCCCGTAACCGAGATCCTGAAACAAGTTCAGGATGACAAAATGCAAATTACTATTTTTAAAATTATTTGGCTGGGTGAATTCTTAAAATAGTCTATTTTCGGGTCTCTCAAAAGTCATCTTGCGATAGACAGCGCGGGTCGTTTCAACATCGCGTTTACAATATTCCAAAATATCATCGACTTTCCCCTCGGCAAAAAATTGGGCTACTTGCGAGCCATCAATGCCTTCATCCTTTGGCGAAGGCACGCCTAACGCCAAGGCTAATTTTTCTAAACCAATCATCCCAGAGCTCCATTTTGTCCATTCGCGCATGGTGTCATAAATCGGATAGTTGCGATAACGCGCAAAATTGAGTTCGTAGGCGGGTTTTACATCCAGCACAATTGAGCGTTGATAAATGAAACGCAAATCAAAATCCATCACGTTGTGGCCAATAAATTGCACGCCATAATCTGGCCCGCCATAACCTCCGCGGGAAGGCGAGCTGATTGAATCGACAATTTCCCAAAAGCGTTTCAGCGTTTGACGTTCGTCATTTTCGTGATAGAGCGTTTCCGGCGCGCCATCGTCAATCGCAAACCCAATGCACAAAATTCGGCCGAAAGCGCCGTCGAAATTGGTCGCCCCCACAAAAGCCTCAAAAGTCTCGCCTTCGCCTTTTTCACTTCCCTGTTTGGCGACTTTTTTTTCGTAGAGTTTTTTCAAAATTTCCAACTTGTCCTCCCCCGCTGGCAAAGTTTCGATGTCTAAAAATATTTTTCGCATAATGTTTAATTTTTCAATTTTTATCTTTTAATTATACCATATAAAACAGAAAAACCCACCAACAGATGAGCTTTCTGCGATGAGCTTGCTTATGGTTTGTATTTTTCAGCCTTAATCCTTCTCTGAAGAATAAAAATCTTCAGGAAGCCTTGCTGGACATTTTTCAGGCGTGTCCGTTGGCTGATTCACAGACACAATCTTCCCTGCTGGTACTTCTTCAACTCCTGGAGAATTATAAGGATTCCTCTCTCCATTAACATGGACTATCCTCACAACTGCTACTCTTGGTGTCTCCGCTGATTCCTGCCCAGATCCCGCATTTTTTTTCTGCATGGCTTCAATTTTTAAAGAGTTTTTGAGACTATTTTATTTTCAGAAAAATCAAAAAAATATTTCCTACAACCTAATTCCTAATTCCTAGAGCACCCTCAGTTGCTCCACAATCTTCTCATACTCTGGAATTGTTTGAGCGACAAGGTTCCAAAAGCGCTTGGAATGGTTAAATTCCTTGAGATGGCAAAGTTCGTGGACGATGATATAGTCAGCGTGGCGTTGGGGCAGGAGCAGGATCTTATAGTTAAAATTAAGATTTCCCTTCGAAGAGCAACTCCCCCAGCGGGTTTTTTGGTTGCGGATAGCAACTCCCTTGTATTTAAAGCCATAAATAGCGTTAAATTTCTCGAGGCGCTTGGCGACCATTTCCCGAGCATGTTCTTTCAGTTTCAGATATTCGACGTGATCATGCCGAGCAAAAAGGCTATTTCTCCCGATTTTCTTCATGGCTTTCATTTTTTCTAAAACCCACTCAGCATTTTTCTTAATAAATTCATCCGCGCTTAAAAAGCCCATGCGCCAAGGCAAAGTCACCACACAATTTCCGTCGCAATAAATGGCTAATTTAAGCCTTTTAGCGGTACGGTGCTTGCGGACAGTATATTCAATTTTCTCACTGTTGAGCGTGATTTTCTTAACAATTCCCATTTCTTCAATTTTATGGCTTAATATAAACATCTTATTGCTTGATTAATAAGTTATACCTTGCCACTGTCTGATTGTAAAGTACCACGTTATTATTATAAATTTGGACGTCTTTTTTATATTTTTCCAACAAGGTGTTATATTTTTGAACCCTAAGGTTATATTTTTCGAAATTTTGATCGTTTTTAAAATTATCCAAGTCGCTTTTTTGGATTTTTAAATCAGCATTCTCTCCATTGACGACTTTTTTTTGCGTTGTAAGTTGATCTAGGATTGTTTTCATTTTTATTTTTAACTGCGAGATTTCATTTTCAATTTTCTTCGTTTCAATAATACCACCGTATTCTTTGCCCTTGGTGGCTTGGTAAATTACGACCTTACCAAGCTCTTGCAGACTGGCTTGCTGATTTTGCGCAGAATCAAAGGTTCCAATTTCAGTAAGCTCAACCGTCTTTTTACTTTGGGTATCGAACTGCGGAATAATCCCAATTTTATTACCAGTGCTGGTTGTTTCGCCATAACAATAGCCACTGCCATAAGTTGAATAACTTTTTGGACAAGCAATTCCAATGGCCATATGATTTTCTTTTTCATAAGTAAAAATAGCCGTGCCATAACCTAATTGCCTTAAAATTGAAATTGCCAGCAAGCTCTTGTCACTACAAACTCCTCGTTGCTCGAAAAGAGTTTCATAAGGATAAAGCATTGTTTCACTGCCAGTTTTAGCTAAAATATTTCCAGCCTTGGCATCATCGTAAGTAATAGCTTGGACAAAAGCCAGGGTCAGCTCGACAATTTGATCATCAGTTAAACTATGTTTTTTCCCAAGGGCTTGCAAGCTGCTAGCCAGCTCGACAAGCGTTCGATCGTTTTCATTAGAAACTAAAAACATTCCATAATATTGGTCCTCCCAATTCTCGGGGAGTTGATTATCATAACTGAAAGTTTTTGGCTGAGCTTGGTAATAAGCATAAATTGATTGATACATCGTCAAGGGCAATTCGTATTTAAGGCCTTTATAACCCCAACTAAAAGTTTTCTCAACTGGCTGCTGCAAAGCGGGAAATGCCCGCGGACTGATTTGCTGAATTTTTCTTTCCAGTGCTGGCCCGAGTTGACTGAAATTGTGAATCCCCCGTTTTTCGGCGATATACCAAAGGGCGCTAGCAATTATCGCCAGCTCAATCAGAACTACTGCAAACTTTTTCAGAAAATTTTTCATACCTTAAGGATACTAAATTTGGGCTGAAATAGCAACGTAAAAAATCGACCACCGCGGTCGATTTTTTTTATCAATATTTGTCATGCTGAATTCATTTCAGCATCTGTTTTCTTAATCTCACAAAACTGCCTGTAACCGAGATCCTGAAACCCTCCAAAGGCGGACAGGCAAGTTCAGGATGACAATTTGAGCGGCCCTGGGCGGAGTAAGCGATCCAGTCCACCAGCTGGCGGATTAGCACCGCCCTGGATTGCCACGAATGATTACATCCTCGCAATGACCTTATCTATTCTAAGATTCCATCTAAGTTAACGTCGTACAGCATTTGCTCAGCAATACTGCGATAGCTGATAATTTCATTTTCGGTAAGCCAAAGTTTAATTTCTCTCTCAGCTTCCGCTGGTTTATCCGAGCAATGGATTAAATTTCGCACCGCGCGACTATCTAATCCGGCCAAATCGTATGAGTCTAAGGTTAAATCTCCGCGGATTGTTCCGATATCAGAAGTAAGTGGTTCAGTTCCGCCGACTAGCTTCGTTACAATTCCCACGGCTTGGTTGCCTTCAATGACCATAGCTAAGACTGGCCCGGAGGTCATAAAAGTTACTAGTTGACCAATAATATCGCGACCATATTCAATCGCTTCCTTTTCTACTGGCAATTTATTATCCTCGCGACCTTTCACTATTCTCTCGCCTTTTGATAAGAACCAAGCTTCGTCCTTATTATAATGTAGCCAGCATTGCTCAGCTTTTGGTACCAACATTTTCATCGCAGTAATCTTCAGGCCAGTTCGCTCAAAACGAGAAATAATTTCGCCGATAAAATTGCGCTGGATTGCATCCGGCTTTAGGATGACAAATGTTCTTTCTTTGCTTGGGTGTGCCATAATGTTTTAATACTTTATAAATTAATTAAAATACTTTATTTGTAAAGGTTAACAGAAAGATTGGGATTAATCAACACTTCGCGTCAAATCATCTAAAATGACACCGAGAGCCTTCCTGATACATCATCTAAAATGACACCCAAATTCATGGTAAAGTACGGGGTTAACTTT
>CAIPMZ010000057.1 GCA_903866285.1 uncultured bacterium | reverse complement strand
TGTTTTTTAATTTTTTTTGTGGTATAATTGCTATATACGGAAACCCAAACTTTCTTAAAATATAAAACTACTTTGAATTATGGAAAAAATACGGCTTTATGCTATTGAAAAAAAGGAAAAAAATCATTTGGAACTCTCAAGAGAACAAACGGAGTCTGTCCGGGATATTACGCTCGGTATCGAGGAAGTGGATCAAATTGTCCGTGAGCTTGCGGTCGATGATGTGGTGCGGACGCTTGAAAACGGACATCCACTCAACAGACTCATCGCTGACGAGGATGGAGCCGTTTCCGGGTATATCGCCTGCGAGGATTTCCTTCCGCGCGAGGCATATATCAAATATCTTGGGACGACAAAATCGACGGGTCGGAACCTTCTTGCTGAAATCCCAGCATTTTTGAAATACGCCGAGCAGGCAGGATATCTAGCACTTAACTTCCATGGGTGGAACGCGCGGTTGAATCGTATTATGGAGCGATACGGCTTCGAACGATTGCGAACCGATACGCGGAACGGACTTTCAGCCGACTACTACGAAAAGAGACTCGGGGAACAGAAATCATCCGAGGAAATCGAACAAAACAGGAGCGACGCGTTCGAGCAGAAATACGCAACCAAACTCAACGCGGAATATCAGAAGGTGATGTCTTCGTTTCCAGTGGAAACGAAGGAGCGTGACAGCAAGCAGCGAAAAACTCGTTCAGAAAAGGAGCGGGATGTTTTCGCATCATTCAATACACTGCACTCACGATTAGAAGGAACTTTTGAAGGATTCGGCGAGAGGCAGAAACTGATCCTTCGGCTCAAGCTTGCTCGGCACTTTCAGAACAATGAGGCAATCGACGAGAATACTCTCTATGACGCCATTATTGAGTCTCCCAGATTCCTCGATTCCGACAAAGGTTTGTTCTCCCGTCTTCTAGAAGTGCATGAGGAGAAGACGCTCATGAAGATTGCCGAGATGCGCAAGCGCAAGGCCGAGGAGACCGGAGAGGGGTTTAATCCCTACGAGGCACTTTATATGACTGAAAGTGGAAAATATTATGTGGCGCGACTACTTAATATGCCACACCTCGAAGAGGAATCGGCATATATGAACCATTGTGTGGGAACGAGTGATTCATACGTCAATCGGCTAAAGAAAGGCGAGATAGAGATTCTGTCATTTCGGAATGTGCCGACGATAGACAAGGAATGCAACAGATTGAACTCTGACGATACGCCGATTCTGACCATCGAATACAATCTGAAGACGAAGACGATCGAACAGATGAAAAAACACAGTGACGATTATCTCTCTCCTGATGATCCGTACTACCATGATGTCATAGATGCACTCAAACAGCTTCGGACGACCACAGGCGACACGGGAGAATCGCGTGATTTCAAGAAAATAAGCGAAAGCGAGCTCGGCAATATCGCGGTCGATGACTACCACCTCTTGACCGAACAGGGAGAGATATCGATTGACGATTTTGATCCGGAGAGTGGCATATTCGTATTGAAAACTGGCCGTATGGATATCACTCCCGATATACCCAAGGAGAAGGCAGCAAGGATACTGGCCATCGTGGAGCAAATCAAATGCGCTCCCGAAGAAATCGCCTACACACATGACGAAGTAAATGTACATACCAAAGCCTATATTGGCCCATGGAGTGTCGAGATTTTTCAAAAAATCAAAGCATATTCAAACATTGAGCATCTGTATGAATCTTTTCCTGATAAAAAAATCTTTCTGCAAACAATCAAAACAATTCCAACTCTGGATTCTCCGCCCAAAGCCCAGGAAGCTCTTGATAAAGAAAACATATATACTTCGGACTGGGGAAAAGATATTTTACAAAAAACTGAATTTTCGAAAGAAAGCAAAGAATATGACCTGGTCAGATTCTCGGTTGCCCAGCTTGGTTTTCCCAACGGTGCAACTACGGATGAAATCTACAAAAAAGCCGAGGACTTGGGCTTGGAACTTTGCCCAGCAGAAGTTGGACCACTCTTGAGGCTTCAAAGCAAAATTAAAGATTGGACATTAATTGCAATGGAGCAAGTTACAGACCGTGACGGCGATCCGAACATTTTCGACTTGGATTCCGGTGGTGGCCAGTTGAAGCTCAGTGGCTACGATGCCAGGTCAGACGAGCGGTGGCGCAGCTACCGCCAGTTCGTCTTCCGTCTCCGCCCCAGTACCAAGTCGTAATCTGGTACGGGGCAAGCAAGTTTGCTACTTAGAAACTTTGGCTTTTTGCATTTTTTTGAAACTTTTAATTTTTGAAACTTTGAAAAAAATGGGAGTTAACCTTCCGAGAATTTAAAAATTTGCTATAATCAAAAAGGATTGGCCATATCGAAAGGTGACTGGGTATAAAGTTTAAGCGGAGCTTTTCGAACCCTTTCTGCAAGTGCATGCTCAAAACACAAACGGCCAAGGCTTTTTGTTGGGTAGCGTGAGAATATGTAAAAAAAGAGAACTACTTGGTGTGCGGTGCTGGTGGATTTTTGATCCCAAATAAAATACAACCCAATGATTTTACTAGTTGGTAGATTTATAGGTGGTGGCATAGATGGCATTGCACGCATAAACAGACCGTGACGGCGATCCGAACATTTTCAACTTGAATTCCGATGGTGACCAGTTGAAGCTCAATGGCAACAATGCCAGGTCAGACAAGCAGTGGAACAGCAACAACCAGTTCGTCTTCCGTCTCCGAAAGTCATTTCTTTCCCGCTCCACCAAAGGCGCGGTTTTTCTTTTCAAAATTTTTCAAACTCTCTGACCAGCCCCAAAGCATCCTGCCAATTTCTTCAAGTTTGAAAGAAACTTGTTCAAATTGTTTATGTGAAAGAAGTTTGGCTTCCCACATCGTGGAAATCAAAAATTTAAGAGCATCCAAAAGAAAAATGCAATCGGAAATTTTTCTGGTTTTGTTTTCAACCTCATCTTTATTGATAAAATAAGCAACTCGCGCAAGTTCAAGCAAGTCAAGATATTTGTTTTCAATTCTTGCTCCAATTGTATAGCGCGCGCTTTTTGGAATATGCACGGAAATATTCATCCAAATCAAATATCCCTCCTTGATTCTTTGCAAAATCGAGATGTTTTTTGGCGAAAGATGTGTCGGGGGGGGGGGCGTTAAAAGAATTCATAATGATTTATATAATAATATCATATCCATGGAAAATTTGCTCATTTCTTGGAATGAATTTTTGCAAGGCAAGCGAAAAAGAAAAGACGTCGCTGAATTTCAGCTTAATTTTATGGATAATATTCTCGACTTGCATAGTGATTTAGTCCAAAAAAAATATCAACACGGAAAATATCAAGCTTTTAAAATTAATGATCCAAAACCTCGCGACATTCATAAAGCCAGTGTACGTGACCGACTTTTACACCATGGGCTTTATCGAATTTTATATCCCTATTTTGACCGAAAATTTATTTTTGATTCCTATTCTTGTCGACTTAATAAGGGAACGCATAAAGCCCTCAAGCGCTTCAAGGAATTTGGACGAAAGGTTTCGAAAAACAACACGAAAACCTGTTGGGTTTTGAAATGCGACATCAGAAAATTTTTTGCTAGTATTGATCATAAAATTTTGAAAAGTATTCTAGCTCTACATCTTGAAGACGAAAATGCGATCAAGCTTCTCGGAAATATCATTGATAGTTTTCATGAAAAAGATATAAATGGAATTGGTTTGCCCTTGGGAAATTTAACAAGTCAATTGCTGGTTAATATTTATATGAATGAATTTGACCAATTTGCGAAACACAAATTAAAATTCAAATATTATCTCCGCTATGCCGATGATTTCGTGTTTTTTTCGCAAGACAAAAAAGAACTTGAAAATTTAATTCCCATTGTTGAGACTTTTTTGCAAAACAAACTAAAATTAACTTTGCATCCCGACAAAGTTTTCATCAAAGCACTTTCAGCTGGAGTTGATTTTCTTGGCTGGGTTAATTTTCCAAATCATCGAACTTTGCGGACATCAACAAGTCGAAGAATGTTTCGAAATATTAAGGAAAAAGCAAATGATGAAAGTTTGCAATCGTATTTGGGGATGTTGGGACATGGAAATACATATAGTTTGAGTAAAAAAATATACTCCTTTAATTCAAGGGATAAGGAAAAAACTTAATTTCTGGCTGTTTGCAAACTTTCGCAAGTTGCCCACACGCAATTTGCCAACGCAAGTTGCCAACCCAGTATATTCCAATCCTCTTATGAGCTTAAAGGGCGATTTTCCTAAATAGACCTATTTTTTAAAATTATTAAACAATTCTTTCTTTTTTACTTGCAT
>CAIPMZ010000056.1 GCA_903866285.1 uncultured bacterium | reverse complement strand
CCTAAGGCTTTCTTGGAAGCTTTTACTAAGAAGCAGTAATGAGGCCTTCCTAATGCAACAAGAATATTTCTTGAGTTTAAAATATTTAACTGTTTATTATTTCCTACTGCTGGCATCACTAATTTTATTTAATCCCTTGCAGCAGATGTTTACTTGGATTCGGCTGAGTATTTAGTCTCGGTAGCACCTTAGTTTTTAATTTTTTTAAAAAATAGCGTAAAGAAAAATATGTCAAAGATTACAAATATTGTTAGTCGAGAAATTTTAGATTCAAGAGGTAATCCAACTATCGAAGTTGAAGTTAGTTTGGAAAGTGGAATTAAGGGGGTAGCTTCAGTTCCTTCTGGGGCTTCCACGGGAAAATTTGAAGCGTTGGAGCTTCGAGATAAAGATCCTAAGCGATATTTAGGACTTGGCGTTTTAAAAGCGGTGGAAAATGTAAATACCGTAATTAAGAAAAGACTGCTTGGGGAAAGCGTTTTTAAACAAGCGCACATTGATGAGCTTATGTTGACGTTGGATGGCAGTGAAAACAAGAGTAATCTCGGTGCGAATGCTATCTTGGGAGTTTCCCTGGCGGTTTGTCGGGCAGCTGCTAACGAAAAATGCATTCCGCTTTATCAATACATTAATGATATTTGTGAAATTAAAGTTAAGCCAAAATTACCAGTCCCAATGTTTAACGTGCTTAATGGTGGTCAGCATAGCGATAATGGTTTAGGTATCCAAGAATTTAAGATAATTCCAACGGGCGTGAAAACTTTTTCCGAGCAACTACGCGCCGGAAGCGAGATTTTTCATACGCTGAAAAAAATTCTAGAAGTTGCTAAGCAAAGTACAGCGGTTGGTGATGAAGGTGGGTTTGCGCCAAGATTAGAAAGTAATACCCAAGCGCTTGAAATTATTAGTCAAGCCATTACGCAGGCTGGGTATGAACTTGGTAAGCAAGTTAATCTCGGAATTGATGCAGCAGCGAGCTCTTTTTATGATGAAAGCGAAAATCTTTATGTTTTGAAACCAGAAGGCGTAAGTCTCGAGAAAGAGCGCTTGATCAGTATTTATCGAGAATGGATTGATAAATATCATTTAGTTTCGATCGAAGACGGTCTAGCAGAAGAAGATTGGGATGGTTGGAAAATTATGACCGAAAAAATTGTAAAAAAGCCAATTTCCAGTGAGGTTACTAAAAGTGTTTTAGACCAACATATTTTAGTTGGAGATGATTTGTTAGTTACTAATGTTAAAAGACTGGAAAAGGCTATTAAGGAAAGGGCCTGTAACGCGGTACTCATTAAAGTTAACCAAATTGGATCACTTTCGGAAACTTTTGATTGTATTCGACTAGCTAAGAAAAATAAAATGAAAGTTATGGTTTCACATCGCAGTGGCGAAACGACGGATGATTTTATCGCTGACCTGGCGGTTGGGACAGCAGCTGAATTTATCAAGTCAGGTTCACTTTCTCGCGGCGAGCGACTATGTAAGTACAATAGACTTATGAAGATAGAAGCAGAATTGAAATAACAAAGCATATAGCATAGAACACATAACAATACATAATACATAATACATAATATACATAACACATAACATCAAACACATAACACGCAGTGCATTGCTTGCTCCATGTTTCGTGTTTTATGCTCCATGACTCAGATGGCTAAAATTCTTGCAATAGGTTCAGTAACTAAGGATACTTTTTTACCTACTAGTGAAGGTGTTTTGATTGAAACGCCTGAGGATTTATTGTCTCAGAAAAAAATTGCTTTTGAGCTCGGCGCAAAATATCATATTTCCGATAAGCATGAAGCGCTAGGAGGTTGTTCTATTAATGTAGCTGTTGGGATGGTAAAGCTTGGCTTTGAAGTTCAATGCTACGCTCCGATTGGTGAAGATGAAACTGGTAAATGGATAAAAAAGGAACTTCAACGTGAAAAAATTGGGATTGAAAAATTAGTTGTGATTGCGCGGCACGCGAGTGATGCCTCTTCAATCGTGGTGGATGAAAATAGTGGTGACCGGGTTATTTTCTCTGGGCATGATGCAAGTGAAAAATTTGAAATCAAAAGTGAGCGGATTGAGGATTGCGACTTAGTTTTTGTTGGCGACCTTAGTGGTGATTGGAAAAAGAATCTTGATACAATAATTTCAGTGGCGAAAGCTAAAAAAATTCCAATCGCTTTTAACCCTAGGGAGAAAGCTATTCAGGAAGATAGCCAGAAAATAATTGAAGCTAGTTCGGCTTGTGATTTCTTATTTATTAATAAGGATGAAGCTTTGGAAATTCTTGCTGGAATACAAAGAAACGTTTCTGAAAGTGAAACAGATTTAATAAAAGAATTCCAAAAGATTGGAGTAAAAACCGTAGTATTGACTGACGGAGTGCGGGGGGCTTGGGCGGGAGAGAAAAATGAAATTTTACATGCCGAGGCAATTTTGCAAATGGCTACGGTGGATACTACTGGCGCTGGTGATGCTTTCGTGAGTGGTTTTCTTGCGGCTTATTTGAAAGAAAGGGATTTAGCTGTAGCTCTTAAATGGGGAATTGCTAATTCAAGTAGCTCTGTAACTCAGTATGGTGGCCAAGCAGGACTTTTAAATGAAAGCGAGATTGGTGATTTTATTGGAAAGATAGCGGTTGTCAAATTAGTCTAATGTTTTTAGTTAGGCATTAATTTTAAATTTAAAATTATCGTATTTTATGTCAATTTTTTCTAATTTATTTTCGAAAAACAGCAAGGAATATTTCCTAGCTCTTGACATTGGAACGGAAGTTGCTAAGGCGTTAGTTTTTCAAATAAATAAACAAGAAAAAAATGCCAGTATTGTTGGGGTTGGCAGGCAAAGACAAAAAAGAGGCAACATGCAAAGTGGGGCGGTTTCAGATATCTCAGGCGTAATTGAGACTTGTCAATTATCAATCAAAGAAGCGCTAGCTAACGCTAAGGTTAAGAATGTAAAAAAAGCTATCGTGGGAATTGCGGGCGAATTAGTCAAGGGAACTACTACTACTGTTCATTATGAGCGCCTAAATCCAGACTCTCGGATTGATTTTCAAGAGTTAAAAGGTATTATTCAGAAAGTTCAAGTAAAAGCTTATGAGCGGATTGCGCAACAGATTGAATGGGAAACTGGTCAGGATATTGATGTAAAATTAATTAACGCAGCGATTGTAGATGTGCGGATTGACGGTTATCAGGTCACGAATCCGATTGGTTTTCAGGGTAAGGATGTTTCAGTTAGTATTTTTAATGCTTACGCTCCCATGATTCATCTTGGCGCGCTACAAACAATCGCCGATGAACTGCATATTGATTTACTTAGTATCGCAGCTGAACCATACGCGGTTGCCAGGAGCGTTGATTATGACGATGCTTTAGATTTTAACGCTATTTTTATCGATATTGGTGGTGGCACGACAGATATTGCTGTAGTTCGGAATGGCGGGCTCGAGGGGACGAAAATGTTTGCTTTTGGTGGTCGGGCTTTTACGAAAAAATTAGCCCAAGAACTAAGAATTAATTTTGAAGAAGCGGAAGAGCTGAAAATAAGCTATGCGCAGGGTAAGTTAGGTAGCGAGGTGAGTGTTAAAGTGGAGCAAATTTTGCAGAGCGATTGCGCCGTTTGGCTTAGTGGGGTGGAATTGTCTCTTTCTGAATTTGCAAGTTCAGATGTGCTACCTTCAAAAATTTTACTTTGCGGGGGTGGCTCAGGCCTACCCGGGATTAAGAAAGCGCTAACTTCGAAAGAATGGGTACGAAATTTACCTTTTGCAAAAACGCCAGTAGTTAGCTTCCTTCAGCCACGCGATGTTGTCAGGATTATTGATAAAACAAATAGTTTAAATAATCCGCAAGATGTTACGCCAATGGGTTTAGCCAATTTAATTTTAGATGTTACGGATGAGGAAAAAATTATGGCTGGAATTTTGCACAGAGTTTTGCAGACAATTCAAGACTAGCCTCTACGAATTACGAAAAATACGAAGGTACGAATAGGTGCTAATAGGTGCTAATAGGTACTAAGTTAAGTTTTACAAAAAATAATGAAATGCGAGATTTCGTACATTCGTACAACCTCGCAATTCGTAGAAAAAGATATGCACCAAACATTTTACATCGAGGTTGACGAAGAAATATCTTCGGTCATAGATAGACTTAAGAAGTCAATGGCGTTTGATAACTATTTCGTGGTACCTAAGCGGGCAATCTTCCTGCAAAGTATTGTAAATTTAAAACTTCTAAAGCGAGAGGCAGAAAAAATTAAAAAACATGTTGTCTTAGTGACACAGGAGGAGGTTGTAGCAGCGATGGCTGCCAGGAGTGGTGTGGACGTTCGAAGTTCGATTGAGGATCTAGGTAAGGTTTTAGAACCAGCGTTGGAGGATGAATTAGCATATGTTAACACTAGAAAATCACCAAATATGTTAAAAAAGGAAAATGATAAAGCCGAGAGGTTAAGCAGCGTGGGCACCAATGATTTTTTTGATACTCAGCAAATAGTGGACACTGGTAAAGAAAAAGCGATTAAAAAAGTGAATCCTACGAATATCGTAAGAATCAATCCTGAGGAGCGTTTTGAACAATATCCCGCACGTCGTGATGCTACCCAACAGCAAAAAGAATACTCAGCTAAGGGTATTTATCCCCGAGCGGTTAGGGATAGTAGCGCTCAACTGGCTAGACAAAATCAGGGTAAAAAAGAGTTGAATTTTCAAAAGCTTGATGTGGAAAAGGAAAAAACCCTAGAGAGAATGTATTTAAAAAAGCAGCCAGTTCCCTCCTCTGAAAATAAACAAATCGCTAATGGAAAAACTAAATACTTCTTTTTCGTTTTTATTATCTTCTCTCTCTTCTTGCTAGCTGGAGTCGCTGGTTATGTATACATCCCAAGTGGACTTATTATTATTAAGCCAAAAGTGCAGTTAATAAAAATTGACGTTGACGCTAAACTTGAACAAAATAATCAAACCGAAAGTACCTTACCTCTTCGAGTGATTGATCGCCAGGAACAATTGACTTTGCAATATAACGCAACTGGAAAAAGTTCTGCTTCAGGGAAAAAAGCTAAAGGCGTAGTAGTTCTTTATAATGAATTTGATAATCAACCTCAAACCTTAGTTGCGACGACTAGAATTCAGACTGAAGATGGAAAGATTTTTCGACTAGTTAAAGCAGTGGTTATCCCGGGTCTAACTATTGTTGGCGGGCAGACAAAACCCGGGGCTATCTCAGCTGAGGTTGTTGCTGACCAACCTGGAGCTGATTATAATCTTCAAGCAAGTGATTTCAAGATTCCGGGATTTCAAGGTGGTCCAAAGTATGCTAAGTTCCATGCTAAATCTAGCGCTGCTTTTAATGGTGGGACAACCGAGGGGGACTCTTCCGCCGGAGTTAGTCAAAGTGATCTTGACAGTGCAAAACAAAAAACTGAAGTTGCTTTAAAGGAGAAGGTAGTTGAAATAATTAAAGGCCAACTGCAGGTTGGCGAAGTGGCTTTACTAGAGGCCATGAAGGTAACCCTAGATAAATCGTTTGCTAATGCAAAAGTTGGGGATGTCAACCAAGCTTTTGATTATACGGTTACGGCCAAGGTGCAGGCACTTGTTTTTGCTCAAGCAGACATTGAAAAGCTTATTGAAAAAACAACTCAATTTAGCGAGCAACCAAAGGATGCTGTAAAAAATATTAAAAGTCTTGAGTATGTTAGCGTGGAGCCTTCCTTTGAAGAAAGCGTGCTAGTCCTAAAGGTGCATGGTGAAATTGAAGTTACGCCAAAGGTTGACTTAGAACTTTTTAAGCGCGAAGCACTTGGGAAAAACGAGAGTGAATTGCTTGCAATTCTAAAGAAATATCAAAATATCGAAAGCGCTAATCTTTTATTTTCGCCAACTTTTATTACGCGGATTCCTCAATTTCCGCAACGGGTTAGTATTGAATTTGAAAAAAAATAGTATTTTTTCTTTGATTTTATCCCATATTAATGGGCTTTAATGTTGTTATTGACAGGGTGCGGATTTTTGTGTATCATTGCTGAGCTGTTAAAATAAAATAGTATTAACTCTTCATCGCGTCGCTCCCGCCCGCTTTGATACGCGAAGCGTTTCTGGCAGGCACTGCGAAATGAAAAGGACCTTTCATTTCTCTCGTTTCACTAAATAATAATTGTCATTATAACCTTATCGCCAGTGTGTGCGATATTTTTTAATCAATAAGCTTAAATTAAAAATATGGTGCGACTTATTACAAAAGATGGGCTTAGAAAACTCAATGAAGAATTAGAGGAGCGTAAAACAAAGCTCAGGCAGGAAATTGCTCAGGCGATTAAAGAAGCTAAGGAGCAAGGAGATTTAAGCGAAAACGCTGAGTATTCTGAAGCTAAATCTCAACAAAATGAAAATGAATCTCGAATTAGTGAACTAGAGATGATTGTTAAAAATTCTCAAGTAGTTGAAAAGGATGAAAAAGTGAAAGGTGCTCAAATCGGTTCAGTCGTAAAAGTTAAAGCTGGTGGAGATGAATTGGAATTTACAATCGTTGGCTCGAACGAGGCTGATCCAGCAAATTTTAAGATTTCCAATGAATCGCCATTAGGCAAGGCCTTTATGGGACATACGGGGGGTGATAATGTTAGCGTGCTGACTCCAAAAGGCGAGACTATTGCTTATAAAATTATCGAAGTTCGATAAAGAAATTTTTTCTTAAAAATCCGCCTCGTTGGCGGGTTTTTTGTTTGCCAAAAGAGTTGAAAAGGGCTATGATGTGATTGTATATTAGGTTTAAGTGTTGAAGCGAAGTTAAAACTATTTTTTTCGAATTAAACTCAAGAAATAAGTTTTGATTTCTTCGCTTGTATTAAATCAAATTTAATTTTTTTATTTTCGAAAGGCTAAAAGCTAATGAAGCTATAAGCTAAAAGCTATTTTTATGCGAGAAGATATTTTACAGGTAAAAATTGAAAAATTAAATCAAGTTAGGGAGTTTGGCATGGAAGCTTATCCGGAAAAAACTCAGCGGGATTTTAAAAATGCTGAGGCGTTGGAGAAGTTTGATGAAATAGGAGAACGAGCGGTTACTTTGGTTGGACGAGTGCGTTCAATGCGTCCGATGGGTGGCAGTGCGTTTGCCAATATTGAAGATGAGTCAGGCAAAATGCAACTTTTTTTGAACAAAGGCAATATGCCAGAAGAACTTTTCAAACTTTTTGTGAAGAATGTGGATTTGGGAGATTTTGTGCAAGTAACTGGACAATTGTTTTTGACGAAAACCGAAGAGAGATCATTGAAGGTGACTGCTTGGAAAATGCTGAGTAAAAACATTCGTCCAATTCCAACGGAGCATTTTGGAATTAAAGATGAAGAAGAACTTTTGCGAAAAAGATATTTAGATTTGATGATTAATCCCCAGACGCGCGAGCTTTTTCGCAAGAAAAATGTCTTTTGGCAAACGATTCGAAATTTTCTGGCCAGTGATGGATTTTTAGAGGTGCAAAATCCAGTTTTTGAACATACGCCAGGTGGCGCCGATGCGGAGCCGTTTATTACGCATCACAACGCGCTTGACCAAGATTTTTTTATGCGAATCTCCCTAGAGCTTTCTTTAAAAAGGTTATTGGTAGGTGGTTATGAGAAAGTTTTCGAAATTGGGCGAGTTTTTCGCAATGAAGGAATTGACAGGCATCACCTGCAAGAATTTGATCACATGGAATTTTACGCAGCTTATTGGGATTTAAAAAAGGGGATGGAGTTTTCTGAAGAAATGTTTCGCAAGGTTGTAAAAAATGTGACAGGTAGTTTTATTTCAAATTATGAAGGTGCAATGCTTGATTGGGAAAAATCTTTCCCAATCGTGGATTATTTTGAAGCTTTTCAAAAGGAAGTGGGTCTTGATTTGGCCCAAGAAATTTCCGTCGAAACCTTAATGGCTAAAGCCAGCGAGCTTGGAATTAAATATGAAAAATCTTATGGGAAGGGTCGGATGATTGATACGATCTATAAAAAAACTGTGCGCCTCAAAATGATTCAACCTTGTTTTTTAGTTGGACATCCAATTGAAGTTTCGCCCTTGGCTAAAAAAGACCCAAACAGCCCAAATAAAGTTTTGCGTTTTCAAATCGTAGCTGGCACAGCTGAGCTTTGTAATGCCTTTGCTGAGCTAAATGACCCAATTGATCAAAAAGCCCGCTTCGAGCAACAAATGAAACTTCGAGAAGCTGGCGACGCTGAGGCGCAAATGATTGATGAAGATTTTGTCGAAGCCCTGGAATATGGCATGCCACCTGCTTTTGGTTTTGGACTTAGTGAGCGCTTCTTTTCTTTTTTAATGGATAAATCAATCCGTGAATGTGTAATTTTCCCGCCAATGAAAGAGCGGGAATAGCTTTTAGCTTATAGCCCCAGTGGCATTTGCCACGGGGTAAACTTCATTAGCTTTTAGTTTTTTAGGAAATAAGAAAGCAATAATTTTTTTGAAAATAATTTTTATGAAGATTATGATCTGTGGCAGTATGGGTTTTGCAAAGGAAATGTTGGAAGCTCAGAAAATTCTTGCAGAAATTGGACACGAGGTTATGATTCCATGTGATACTCATGAGTGTGTTGAGAATCCAAATTTAAATATGGATTTTGAACATTGCATTTTAACTGACATAGACAAGAGTTGTTTTAACAAGGTTGCAGCTAGTGAAGCCATTGTAGTTTTAAATTATCCAAAAAATGGAATCGACGGATATGTCGGGGGAGCAACTTTGATGGAAATTGGTTTGGCAAGACACTTGGACAAGAAAATTTTTTTGTTGCACGAAATTCCAGCTGAAAATATATTGCGTTATGCTTTGGAGATAAAAATAACAAGACCAGTTATTTTAGGGGGAAACCTAAAACTCGTGGGATAATTTATTTGAATATTTTCGTATACGGATGAATTAATTGCAATGCAACCGATTGTGTTAAATGGAGACTTAACTAAAATAACTTAATTTTTTAAATCATATGAAGATCACAGTTTGCGGAAGCATCAAGAATGCTCAAAATTTAGTGGAAATTTATCGAGAATTGGAAAAGCTGGGACATGAGCCACAAATGCACCCGCTTATGTTTGACATTGCAAGTGGAAATGCTGAGGCGCTTGTTGCTGAAGCTGGCAAGGATCATGCTGAAGTAAAGCGCAGGTATAATTTCATTAAATATTGGTATAACCTAATTGTCAGTGGTGATGCGATTGTGGTTGGGAATTTTGAAAAAAATGGCATCAAAAATTATATTGGCGGAAATACGCTAATGGAAATTGGTTTTGCGCACGTGAATGACAAAAAAATATTTTTATATAATCCGGCGCCAGAAGAACTTTCTTATGTCGATGAAATTAAAGCTATGGTGGATGTGATTTTGGATGGGGATTTAAGTAAAATAAAGTAGCTTTATTTACAATATTTTAGTATATTGCAATATGATTTTTTTTAAAAATTATTTTAATATGAACAAAATCTGTGATCATAAAAGTGTAGGGATGTTGGTTTGGCAGGATGGAAAAATGCTCATGATTGAAAGGATGAAGCCACCCTTTGAGTTTGCTCCGCCAACGGGACATTTGGATGGTTGTGAAGATTATGAAGAAATGGCAAAAATTGAATTGTTTGAGGAAGCTGGGCTTACTGCGAAATCATTAAGATTATTAGGCAAAGGTCGCAAAGAAAATCCTTGTCGTAGAATTGATGGTAGCTGGCACTATTGGTAAATTTTTGAAGTTGAAGCTGATGGCGAACTTAATCGCAGTCTTTCTGAAACAAAACAGCTCAAATGGGTTAGTATTGATGAGCTCAAAAAACTTGGTGAAAGAACTGAAGAATATGCAGCTGGAAAAATCTCAGAAGCCGATTGGCGAAAAAGTCCCGGCCTTGAACCAGTTTGGCGAGAGTGGCTAGAGGAGTTAAAAATAATCTAAAAAACAATTAATTGTGTCATTCCTGCGGAGGCAGGAATCCAGAACCATGCAAGATCAGAAGATATATTTCGTATATATAATGGCAAGCAAGAGAAACGGAACATTATATATTGGAGTTACGGATAATTTAATAAAGAGGGTGTATCAACACAGAAATAATTTAGTCGATGGTTTTACAAAGAAGCATAGCGTCCACATTTTAGTTTATAGTGAAAATACAAATGATATAGTTTCTGCTCTGTTGAGGGAAAAGCAACTGAAGAAATGGAAAAGAGAATGGAAAATAAATTTAATTGAAAAGGAGAATCCGAGATGGCAAGATTTGTCTGCTGAATATTATCAGGAATAGTATGAGAAATCCTGTTTTAAATCCTGGATTCCTGCCTCCGCAGGAATGACATAAAAAAACGTAGAAATAGTAACTTTTACTAAGTTATTAAAATAAAAATTTTATGCGTATTGAGAAAAAAGTTTGGCCACAGTATTTCCAGAAAATAATTGATGGCGATAAAAAATATGAACTTCGACTTGCTGATTGGAAATGTGAAGAGGGTGACATTTTAATCTTAAGTGAGTGGAATCCAGAAACTAAAGAGCTAACTGGAAGAATTTTGGAAAAAGAGGTTTCTTATATTTTAAAAACAAAAGATCTGAGCTTTTGGAGCGAAGAAGATGTTAAAAAATATGGTTATCAAATAATATCCTTTAAATAATACTATGCTAATTTCAAAAGAAACATTTGATACTGAAATTTCCTTGTGCCAAAAAATGTTTAAAAAGAAGGCCAGTTGCGCTTGGGGAAAATGTGAAAACTGCGCCGTGCCACTTCTCCTGCAAAAATTATATAAAGGTGAGGTGATTGAGAGAAAAGAGGCTGTAGCAGAATTTAAAGCAAATATCTTTAGATAAAATCGTTACCATGCAACTAAATATGGTAACGAATGAATATAGAATGAATATCTGATAATATCGAGTGATAATTTGCGTGGCATGTTCTATTACCAGGCAACTGCATATGAATTCATATTGGCATATTTTTTTAAAAGCTTCACTGCTGGCAAGAAATAATTAATGAAATAATCTTGACCCTGTAATGTATTAACAAACAGGCCTGTAGCTCAATGGCGAGAGCGTTTCTCACGGGTGATGCTGAAAAACATTGATTTGTTATTTTTTTAGAAAAAATTTGGTCAATCAACGTTTTTCTAGTTTGAGAAATATGATAGTTGGTTCGAATCCAACCGGGCCTATAATAAGAAGACATTTCCTCGTGAAATGTCTTCTTATTATCTATTAAAGTCGCAGTCGATAACGCTAGTATCTTTGTAAATGCTTCTATATTAGAAAAACTAGAAGCTGTTTTTGAGATATTTGTAAACCGACCCAATCAGATAAAGTGAGCCAGTAAGGATGACGGATTTCTTTGAGCTTTGAATAGTGGTAAAGATTGCCGCTTCGTTGTTTTTAATAGTGGAAAAGTTTTTGAATTTTTCTTTTTTAAAATAGTTTATAATTTCAGCGTTATTGACAGAACTCCAGTGGTCAGCTTGGTTAGAGGTTGAGAAGCTCGTGAGAAAAACGTGGTTGGCGAGCGGTAGGATTTTTTTTAAGATCCGTTTAAAATCTTTGCCTTTTTTGAAGGCTAAAATAAAATCAAAGTTTTGGTCAGGAAAAATAAGTTTTAGGCTAGTAATAAAGGCGGTCATTTTCTGGGGATTATGCGCTCCGTCAATAATGAAAAATCCTTTTGCTTTTTTGCGAATTTCCATCCGACCTGGAATGGAAATTTTTTGCAGAGTGCTGCGTAACTTTTTTTCGCTGATTGGGAATTTATCGCGCTTTGACAAAATTGAAAGGCAAGTTAAAGCTAGGGCGCAATTTTCGACTTGGTAGGAGCCTAGTAAGTTTAGTTTGATGTTTTTAAATTTGAGCATGGTTTCGGAGCTAAGCTCCGAGCTGTCAACGGCACATGTGAAATCAAAAAAAGTTCCTGCTTGGGTTGAAGCGATTAGCCGGTAATTTTTTCGAGGTTTTATTAAATATAAAGTTGCATTCTTTTCTCGACATTTAGTAGTAATTACCTGGTTACTGGTTACTGATGACCTGTCTGCCGACGAGGCAGGCTGATTACTGATTACTATTTGCTGTTTCCCGATTATCCCAGCTTTTTCACTGGCAATTTTAACTAGGGTGTTGCCGAGAATTTCAGTGTGGTCAAGCCCAATTTTTGTGAGGATGCAGATTTTATTTTTATTGGTGACTGTATTGGTTCCATCGAGCCGACCGCCAAGTCCTGTTTCAATGACGCCATAGTCCATTTTTTCTTGAGCGAAAATATAATATGCTAGTCCCACTAGAATTTCAAAATAAGTTGGCATGCCATAGCGGCACTTTTCCATCTGCAGAATTGTGGGCAGGATTTGGTTGAAATATTTGAGAATTAATTTTTTAGTCGGAAGTTTGTTATCAATTTGCATTCTTTCACGGATGTCAAAAATATGGGGGGAAATGAAAAGCCCAACCCGAAAACCTTGGCTTTGCAAAAGGTGGCTGGTTAAATAAGCGGTTGAGCCTTTGCCGGAAGTGCCGGCGATGTGGATTACTTTAATTTTGTTTTGCGGGTTGCCCAATGCTCGCATAAAATATTTGGCTCTTTGTAGGCCTAAATTTCCCACAAACAAAGCCTCTCGCGTCGGAATGCGGGTTTTTAAAAAGGCTTCAAATTGTAGCATGGTCTTGATTTGCATAGTTCAATTATCCTAGCGTATAATTTAGGAAAAGACAATTAGAAATTTGACGTTTTCTATTGAAGTTGCTTTAATATGGAAAAAGGTTTTTGCAATGTTTTTTTAAAAACGAGGTTCATTATGTGTCTAAAAAAAGAAGGCATTAGTAGTGGTGATAGCCCCACCGAGTCAAAAACTGCAGTACGAGTGGAGGAAGCTTCGATTTCAGAAGAAGGTTCAGTCTTGGATCGTATGGCGAGTTTCAATGAATTGCGTAAAGATGCTATAAGAGAAATTGTAGCCAAGGAAAATTCGCCGGAGGCTGTGACGTAGCTTAAGAGAGCTGCGCATGTATTGTATAAGTAGGGTAAGGTATGACTTTTTTCAGGGCAGTGTTGGGAAACTAACACTGTCTATTTTTTTGCCTTTTTTCTTTTAGGATACTGTGCTAAAATTAGGTGTAATTGGATGGCTACCCGTAAGAGGCTAAGCCTCCAAGGGGAGGCTTAGCCTCTAAAACACTTTACGAACTTTATAACTTTATGAACTTTATAACTTTACGAACTTTATAACTTTATAACTAACGCTTATGCGTTTTGATATTCTGACAATTTTCCCAGAGGTTTTCGACAGCTATTTCGGCGAGTCGATTATTAAACGCGCTAAAGAAGGTGGGACGATTGAAATTCAGGCGCATAATTTGCGTGATTATACAGAAAATAAGCATCGCAATGTTGACGACACGCCGTATGGGGGAGGAGCTGGGATGGTGATGCGGGTCGAACCAATTTTTAATTGCATAAATGCAATTAAAAAGTCATCAGTCATCAACAATCAGTCATCCATGCGAACGATACTTTTTTCAGCCAAAGGAAAGCGATATACTCAAAGAGATGCAGAGAGATTGGCAAAGTATGACCAGTTAATTTTAATTTGTGGGCGTTATGAAGGGGTGGATGAACGCGTAGCGGAGCATTTAATAGATGAGGAAATTTCGATTGGAGATTTCGTACTAACTGGCGGCGAAATTCCGGCGATGCTAGTAGTGGACAGCGTGACACGACTACTGCCTGGGGTGCTGGGAAACGAAGAGAGTGCAGTTTATGAATCGCATAGTGAGGATGGGTATTTGGAACATGCTCAATATTCTAAGCCAGAAGATTTCAACGGCTGGAAAGTCCCCGAAGTTTTACTTAGTGGTAATCATGGAGAGATTGAAAAGTGGCGGGAGAATAATGCGGGTGGTAAAAAATAATTATCTGAGTTTACCGATTCGAAACTACGAATGAGGGTACGAATCTACGAAAAAAAATCAAAAAAGGTGTATTGGTACTTTTGTTAACGTCGCTCCCTGTCCGCATGCCTCCCAGTAGACAAGCCGTCAGGCAGAGCTCGGAATCGAAAGAGTACTTTCGTTCCTCTCGCTTCGCTTGATAATAAAATTTCGTAGATTTGGATTCGATTTGTAGGTTTGTATTAGCATAATTTTCGTAGATTCGTATTTAATTCGTAGTTTCGTATCGGTTTATGCATAACGAGAAACAATTCGATAAAACTTTATTTTTTACAGTGCTGACGCTACTAGCTTTTGGCTTGGTGATGATTTCGAGCGCGGGGGTAATTTATTCGCAGACGCGTTTTGGGGACGACTATTATTTTTTTAAACATCAGCTTCTTTATGGGATTTTGCCGGGATTTTTTGTCTTATATCTTTTCCAGAAAGTCGATTATCATTTTTGGAAAAAATTTGCGGTGTTATTCTTTTTATCGGCTATAGTTTGTTTAGTTTTAGTCTTTGTGCCAGGGGTTGGTTCGCGGATCTATGGGGCAAGTCGTTGGATTCAACTGGGACCGTTTTCTTTCCAACCTTCAGAAATGGCAAAATTGGCTATTGTTATCTATTTAGCAGCTTGGTTTGAAAGTAAAGGCAGCCAAAAAATTAAAGATGTTGTTGAGGGTTTGCTGCCGTTCCTAGGCATTATGGGTCTGATTGGTTTTTTAATTATTAAGCAACCAGATATGGGAACGTTGGGTGTTATTATTTTAACCTCCTTCGCAATGTTTTTTGTTTCTGGGGCGAGACTCAAGCATCTTTTTTCAATGGGGCTGGCCGGAACCTTAGCTCTTTGGATTTTAATAAAATTGGAACCATATCGCTTTGATCGAATTTCTGCTTTTTTAGATCCTGGAGCTGATCCGCGTGGGATTGGTTATCAAATTAACCAGGCTTTATTGGCAGTGGGTAGCGGTGGCTTTTTAGGGCTTGGGCTTGGGCATAGTCGGCAAAAATTTAATTATTTGCCAGAGCCAGTTGGCGATTCAATTTTTGCGGTGATTGGGGAAGAGCTAGGTCTGATTGGTGGCATCTTTTTAATTGGCTTATTTATTATGTTGGCCCTGCGCGGTCTCAAGATTGCTAAGAACACTCCAGACGCTTTTGGTCGCTTAGTTGCTACGGGTATTACGATGTGGATAACCCTGCAAGCTTTTATAAATATTAGTGCTAACATTGCGCTGGTTCCACTAACGGGAATTCCGCTGCCTTTTATTAGTTATGGTGGAACTTCCCTTGTTTTCTTGATGGCCGCGGTTGGAATTTTGCTTAATATTTCAAAGGTTGCCGATTTGAGTGAAAAATAGGAAAAAGCTGGATTTTTAGGGGGGTTTTTGTTAGAATGTATTTATAGAAAGAGGATTTTTCAATAATGCGTTAATTCGTTAATGCGTTAATAAACAATTATAAATTTATTAAATATGCGTATCGTCTTAACGGGTGGGGGAACTGGTGGGCATCTTTTTCCCTTGATTGCTGTAGTAAGTAGAATTAGAGAAAAGCTTGGACCAGAAGCTGAATTTTTATATATTGGTAGTGGCCAGGAAATGGAGAAAAAGGCTATGGCTGAAGCGGGGATTCCTTCAATGTTTGTTTTAAGCGGAAAAATGCGCAGATATTTTTCTTTTAAAAATTTTGTGGATATTTTTAAAGTTCCCATTGGTTTTTTGCAGTCGCTTTGGATTCTTTTGAGGTTTATGCCAGATGCAATTTTTTCTAAAGGTGGCTATGTGGCAGTGCCGGTTGTTTTGGCAGCCTGGGTTTATCGAATTCCGATTTTAATTCATGAATCTGATTCAATTCCGGGGACTGCAAATCAATTTTTGGCCAAGTTGGCCAGTCGGGTGGCGGTAGCGTATCCTTCCGCGGAAGATTATTTTGCAAAAGATAAAGTTGCTTTTACAGGCAATCCGGTTAGATTTGAAGTTACGGAAGGTGACCCCATAATGCTGCGCACTCAATTGGGTTTTACTTCTGCAAAGAAAACCCTACTTATTTTAGGTGGCAGTCAGGGTTCACAAATAATCAACGAGGCGATTATTAGAATTCTGCCTCAACTTTTGCATAATTTTCAAATTATTCATCAAACTGGAGAAAATAATTTTAAAAAAGTTATCGCTGAGGCTGCGTACCAAGGTGTGAAAGCTGGTAGAGATGGTTATTTCGTAACTCCCTTTATGAATGCAAACCAACTGCGAGATGCCTTTGCGCTTTGTGATTTGGTCGTTAGCCGTTCAGGTGCAGCGTTTATCGCTGAGATAGCAGCTAATGAAAAGCCGGCGATCTTAATTCCCTTGGAAGGTAGTGCTAACGATCATCAACGCATGAACGCATATGAGCTAGCTAAAATTGGAGCAGTGCTTGTTTTAGATGAAGCTAACCTCGGCCAGCATTTGCTTTTGGAAAAAATTGAAAATATTCTTGCGGACGAAAAGCTTAGTAAACAAATGGCCGAGCGCATTAAAACTTTTTATCATCCCAACGCCGCCGATACCCTGGCTAACGGGGTGATTGAACTTGCAAGGAGATAAATGGTTATATGGTTATATTGTCGGGTGATTATTTGGCAAGGTATTTTTTTCTCCCTTTAGAAAAATGTTGAATGCGAGCGAGAGTAGTATTCACGGGAGGGGTTTGAGAGATTTTATTTGCAAAGATAGTTTTTCAAATCCTCCTCAATCCTCCTTTGTTAAAGGAGGAAGTAAATCCGTTTGTATTTTTGTAATAATTTTGTAATTTCGTAGGTGTATGAATATTAAAGATTTCAAAAAAGTATATTTAGT
>CAIPMZ010000055.1 GCA_903866285.1 uncultured bacterium | reverse complement strand
AGAAGCAAAGCGCTAGATTAGCAGTAGCCAGAAAGATGAAAAAGAAAGAAGAAATTGAACAGCTTATGGCTCAAATTGATCGAAAATTAACCAATAATTTCAACTAACCCAAGTGTTAATTATGTTCATGGACTTGCACAAGGTAGCTATACTTTTTTCATCTTTAATAGCACTTTTTTGCTTTATTTAAGCTATAATATTCTGTCGTAAAATGCTTTACAAATATCTTAGAATATGCTACAATTACAGTATAAAAGTTATGCTATCTTGTCATCCTGAGCGAAGCGGAGTTGCGATAGCAATGACGCGTAGTCGAAGGATCTGAGCCCAGATTTCTCGATTCCTCCGCCTGCTGGCGGATTCACTCGAAATGACATACTTTATTATGATTCAAGAAAAACTCCAACAACTGGGCCTGTCTGAAAACGAAATTCTCGTTTATCTTTGCGTGCTGGAAAACGCCAATATTGCCCCGTCCCGCATCGCCAAAAAGACCGGCTTGAGCCGGCCGACGGTCTATGTGATTGGGAAAAAATTGGCTGAAATGGAGCTTATTTTGGAGGAAAATGGTCAAACCGGCTTGCACTTTCTGGCGCTTTCGCCTGACATGATCCTGCGAGACGCGGAAAAAAAGGAGCGAAAGGCTAAAGAAAATCTTTCTATCGCTAAGTCCCTCCTGCCAGAACTAGCCCTTCTGCCAAAATCCCAGAGTTATTCCGTGCCAAAAGTGCGCTTCATTGAAGAGGCCCAAATTAATGACTACCTGTACAGCAAAACTCCCGATTGGAATCGCAGTGGTCTTGAGCGTGACAAAATTTGGTGGGGCGTCCAAGACAGTTCACTAATTAAACATTATGGTGACTGGCTCACCTGGTATTGGAAACAAACCAATGGAAACATCATTTCAAAAATGGTTACCAATGAAAAAGAGGAAGGCCATTCCTTTGAAGGACAAGAGTTGCCAGTGCGCCAAATGAAATACTGGCCAAGTGGCAAAAGTATTCGCGTGACTCAAGCGGTCTTTGGCGACTATATTCTCATCGTTAATACCTTCACTAAACCACATTCTCTCTTCGAAATTCACGACGCCGTGACCGCCGAAGGCCTGCGCCAAGTTTTCAAGGGGATTTGGGAAACACTCTAGCAACTAGGTTTTAGCTTATAGCTTCGTTAGCTTTTAGGAAAATACCAGGGATTAGGCTTTAGCTTATAGCCTCATTGGCATGTGCCACGGGGTAAACTTCGTTAGCTTTTAGGAAAATTACTAAAACTACAAAAAAATCAGCCATCAGGCTGATTTTTTTGTTCTTCTTTTTCTTACACTACCAAATCAAATTAATTAATACTATCATCCTGCACTTGCCTGCCTGTCCGGTAGGCAGGTTTCAGGATCCTCATTGCATTAAGTTTGGCGTGCCTAAGCTCGGGATTCCGGATCCCTGCCTGCCGGTAGGCAAGAAGTCCGGAATGACAAAGTGTAGTTTATTTATTTGATTCTGTATAAGCTAAAAGCTAACGCAGCTAAAAGCTAACTAAGTATTTTCCTATAAGCTAAAAGCTAATGAAGCTAAAACCTAGCTAATAACTTTATCCACAATCCCATATTTCACGGCTTCTTGGGCGCTCATGAAATAATCGCGGTCGGTATCTTTTTCGACCTTCGCCACCGTTTGGCCAGTATGTTTCGCTAAAATCTTATTTAAAAGATCTTTAGTTTTGAGAATATGCTTAGCATGAATATCGATATCGGATGCTTGTCCGCTGGTTCCGCCTAAGACTTGATGAATCATCACTTCAGCATTTGGCAAAATCATCCGCTTACCTTTTTTGCCAGCCGATAAGAGCAGTGACGCGGCTGAAGCAGCCAGCCCCACGCAAATCGTTTGAATGTCAGGCTTGACGTACTGCATCGTATCGTAAATTGCTAGCGCGCTACTGACTGAACCGCCAGGAGAATTAATGTAAATTTTAATATCTTCCTTGGAATTTTGCTGTTCCAAAAAAAGTAGCTGCGCAATAATGGCGTTAGCTACGCCATCATCAATGGCAGTGCCTAAAAAGATAATTCGATCCTTTAAAAGCCGCGAATAAATATCATAAGCCCGCTCGCCATAGCTCGTTTTTTCAATCACCGTTGGAATGAGATACTGATTGTTCATAAAAATTTCTAAGTCCTAATTTCTAATTTCTAATGAATTGAATATTTTTTCATTAAAATTTAATTAGGCATTAGTCATTAGATATTAGACATTCTTTCCTATTTAATACTCTCAAATAGCTCCAACGCTTTCTCATTTTGCATCGTACCCTTTACATAGGTATACAATTTAGAAAGGTCCACATTCTTTTCGATATCTTTAACTTTTTTATACTGCGCCAAAGTTTTATTCATTTCAGCCTCAACTTCTTCGGCTGGCACGTTGATTTCTTCGCTCTTGACCACTTCTTCCAAGGCTAGTGCGGCTTTTACGCGTTTAATGGCTTGCGGTTCCCATTCTTTTTCAAGTTCAGCCACACTTTTTTTAATTTGCGCTAAATATTGGTCGAAGGTCATTCCCATACCTTGCAGTTGCATTTCAAATTCCCCAATCATTTTATGTAGTTCCTCGTGAATTAAAATTTCTGGCAGCTCAACTTCAGCTAGCTCTATTAAGCTTTCGATATACTGCGTGCGTTTCTTTTCTTTGAGTTCATTTTTTTTCTCCTCAGCCATTCCTTCCGCTACATTTTTTCGCATCTCAGCTAAATCTTTAAACTTTCCAAGGGAGCGGGCAAACTCATCGCTAACCTCAGGCGATTTTCGCTCTTGAACCTCATTGACCTTAACTTCAAATTGAGCCGGCTTGCCAGCTAAGTTCTTGGCGTGATATTCAACTGGAAAAGTTAGTTCAAATTCTTTTTCCTCGCCGGCTTTCATCCCAAGGACATTTTCTTCAAAGCCAGGAATAAAAACACCGCGACCCAAAATGAGCGCATGACTTTTACTGGTCCCATTTTCAATTGGCACGCCACCTTGCTTAACCGTAAAATCTAAAACAACATTATCGCCGTCGCGAGCTTCGCGCTCAACCGTAATATGCTGAACTCGACTTTTGGCAATATCCTCAAGCTCTTTTTCGATTTCTTTTTCTGTCACCGTCGCGTCTTTTTTAAGCTGCTCCTTATTGATCTTTTCCATCGCCTTTCGCCAAGGCTTTAAAGTTAAGACTGGTAGCACATCCGTCACAATTTTATATTCTAAAGCGTTGCCCTCAGCTAATTTCGTCAGTTCAGCTTTTGGAGCGCCAATAGCTTCAATCTTTTTTTCCGTTAAAACTTTCGCGTAAGTTGCGCGCAGTGCTTGTTGAGCCGCGGCTTCTAAAAGCGCGCCTTTGCCAACTTTTTTCTCCACCATATCCTTCGGGGCTTTGCCAGGACGAAAACCTTCAATTTTAATTTCCTTGGAATATTCTTTCGCCGCAATTTCAAGATATTTTTCCCACTCGTCCCACGAAGCCGACACGGAAATTTCTACTTGCGAATTAGGGAGTTTTTTAATTTCTGATGTAATCATGAATTTATGGAACATGAAACACAAAACATGGAGCATGGTGCAACTGTTATGTGCTATGTGTTATATGTTACGTATTATATTCTCTATTTACTAAGCTCTTCCGTCAATTGAGGGACAATTTGTTTTTTTCTGGAAACTACGCCAGGCAAGCTCATCACTTCAGCTTCAATTTCTCCACCAAAAACTTTTTCCGCAAGTTTTTTTTCAGCTTCACCTATCAGATATAACTGACCATTCTGCTTGATGATGTCTATTACTGCGAAAAACAGACGATCCATTTTCTCAGCCTCTTTTTTAACGATAAGTTCTTCAAGAATAGCTACTTTTTTTTCATCAAGACTTCTTGGGCTTGTGGTTTCCCAAACGCCAATTCCAACTTTTAAAGTTCCCATTTCGAAAACCTTATAATCCGAATTAATAATCTCGCCCACGGAAATTCCTTCTAAATTAGATTTAGCTGCAAACATTCCCGCTACAAAACCCTCCATCTCAATTTTTGCGGTTTCATTTAATTTAGCGACCAAAATTCTATCTTCTTCGGTTGTCGTTGGCGAGGTCAGGTTTAGCGTATCTGAAAGAATTCCAGCCAGCAAAAGTTTTGAGCTAACCTGCGAAATTTCTAAGCCTTTCTCGAAAAACATTTTCGCGATTAAAGACGCCGTGCTTCCAATAAATTGCGCTGCGCAAAAAATTGGTTTTTCTGTTTTCACTGACAACTTATGGTGGTCAATAATGTAATCAATTTTGCTACTGTCAATTTGCTCGCAGATTTGACCAGCTTCATTATGATCAACTAAGGCCACGCTAACATCGCCAGCCAGTGTTTCCATTAACACTGGCGCTTGAGCGCCAACTTCTTGCAAAACAAATTTTGTTTCGTTATTTATTTCGCCTGCGCGATAAGCTACGGCCTCTTTTCCAAAAAGCTTCGCAAACAATTCTACGCCGACCATAGCCGAAACTATTGAATCCGTATCTGGATTTTTATGCCCAATAATAGCTATTTTATTCATACTTATTTTTTCCATCATTGCGAGGATGCAATCATCCGTGGCAATTCAGGGCTATACTAAGTTATGGCTCCTTCGCTCCGCCTTGGGCGGATCGCGATGACATACTTTCTACCGTATTTCTATTATATTTCTATTGCCTTTCTACCATATTACTAACCCATTTCTATCGTATCTTAATTAGGCATTGGTTATTAGGCATTAGACATTAGACATTAGGCATTCTCTGCTTCTTCTGCCTCAACTTCTTGGCTTTCAGCCGCTACTGGAGCTGCCACCTTTGCCCCAATTACGTCAATTTTCCAGCCAACCAATTTCGCAGCTAGGCGAACATTCTGACCTTGCTTGCCAATAGCCAGTGAGAGTTGTTCTTCTGGGACAAAAACTTTCGCTTCTTTGCGATCGTTGTCAAGTTTTACTTCTACGACTTTAGCTGGGCTAATGGCTGCAGCAATAAACTTCTCTGGTTTTTCATTCCACAAAATAATGTCAATTTTTTCGCCACCCAATTCATCAATTACCGCCTGCACGCGCGTGCCTTTTTGACCGACGCAAGAACCGATTGGGTCAATCCCTTCTTCAGTTGAGGTCACCGCCAGTTTAGTGCGAGCGCCAGCTTCGCGAGCAATGGCTTTGATTTGAACAGTTCCTGCGAAAATTTCCGGAACTTCCAATTCAAAAAGTTTCCGCACCATCTCAGGATGAGTTCGACTAAGGGTAATTCCAGGTCCTTTTGGATCTGATTCAACTTTATAAAGATAAACTTTAACGCGTTGGCCCATGCGCAGGTTTTCGCCTAAGACTTGCTCGGAAGGAAAGAGCACGCCAACCGATTTTCCTAAATCAATGTAAATATTGCGGCCTTCAATCCTTTGGATTACCCCACTAATAACTTCGCCTTCTTTTTCTTTATATTCAGCAAACATACTATCGCGCTCAGCTTCACGAATCCGCTGAATAATAACTTGCTTCGCAGTTTGAGCAGCGACGCGACCGTAGTCGCTGTGTGGCTCCAATTCAATTTCAATGATGTCGCCTAAGACTGCGTCTTTCTTAATTTTCTTAGCATCTTCCAGCGTAATATCCCGTTCAGGGTTAAAACGAGGAAGTTTTTCTTCACCTTCAATAATTTCTTCTTCTGGCAGTTCTACTTCAGCTTCATCTTCAGTATTTTCCACGAATTCTCTAATCGTTTCATCAACCACGTCTTTCATTAGAAAAAACTTGGCGCTACCAAGGACTTCGCTAAAATCAGCCCTGATCCGCT
Organism: uncultured bacterium; assembly: GCA_903866285.1. Lineage (GTDB taxonomy): Bacteria > Patescibacteriota > Minisyncoccia > Moranbacterales > GWC2-37-73 > CAIPMZ01. The sequence continues at coordinate 5,067 of CAIPMZ010000055.1, read as the reverse complement.
GACCTCTTTTGCCGTAATCTTTTTTATAAGCAGCTGAAAGCGCAGCTTCAATGGTTTCAATCACCATTTCCTTGCGAATTCCTTTTTCCTCAGCAATTTGCATAATTGCGCTTCCAAACTCACCCAAGCGCCCGCTTTGACTTTGCTCCTCAGTTTCTACTTTTTTCTTTGCCATAATTATTTTAGCTTCATTAGCTTCCCTAGCTTTTAGCTTTTAGCCAAAAGTAATAAAACTAACGATTTTAAAAAATATTTTAGTTATATTATTTACACATTTTTGTACATTTGTATATTTGTAGCCAATTTGTACATTCGTAGGCTTTATTAAAATAAAAAGTCCGCATTCCTGCGAACCCATTTCAGCCCTCTCTATCCATAAAAATACTAGCATTTTCGCAACTGACTGTCAACCAGCGAGCGATACGAATTTCCTGTCGGTTCAACGTCTCCGACTTGAACCGCATTTTTCTTAGCACCCTTTCGATTTCCTTCAAAGGCGGACAGGTGGGTCAGAGACACTGAACCGACATAGGAGTACATTCTCATTATCCGTCATTGCGATCCGCCCTGGGCGGAGTGGAAAATAAGGAGCGGAGCATGGCCCTGGATTGCCACGGATGATTACATCCTCGCAAAGACAACCTTAATGCTCTTTTTATGTTTTTGTATATTTTTTGTACTTTCGCCTAGCTTAGATCCACCATATTTCCCTTTACCTTAGGGTCATTTTGCCCTAGCTGAGGGCTTGACATTGGCGCTTCATCTTGTCCAGCAAGATAATGATGGGCAGGGCTAATAATATATGGCGAATAAACCTTCGGCATTTTTACCGCCTGGTTCTGGACGGCAGGAGCTATTGCTTTCTTCTCAGGTAGCGACTCCTCAGCCTTTTTTTCCTGAGTAAGATGCTGTTTAAAGTCCGGGGAATTCCAAATTTGCGCATTTTTTTCTGGTTGGTTTTCTATTATCGAGTGAGTAGGTAAAGTAACGCTTTGCTGCTGATTGGCTAACTCTTTTTCAGCTGGCAATTCCTGAGCCGAAGAAAAACGCAAATTTCCCTCGTTTTGACTCGCAAGTTCGTTTCTTGCTTTTTCTAAGCCTTGGACTGAGCTAGGTTTAATTTTCGCCCGCAACTGCTCCGCGTAATCCGCATCTTCAAAAGTAAGTTTTTGTAAGTCATTTTCTTTCCGTGGCGCTAAGTTTTTCGAAAAATCTAAAGATTGTCTAATCCTAGCTTGCGCAATATCCTCAGGTGCATTTTCTTTGATTGAAATTGGTTGGTAGCTCACTTTCGGCGCAATAGCTGGCTGTTGGGGCAAGGGATTATTACTTTGAAGAGGAGTTTCGACTACGAGTTTAAAAATAATTTGCTGAGCGTCGCCATCAATTTCTAAAGGAGTTTCCTCATCTAAGGATTTCAGCGTCAAGGAAACCTTTTGTCTTTCTCCTGGGGTTAATCTTTTTCCATTTTCGCTATGAAAAAGATAATTTCCGCGGTCAATCGTGCTATGTTTGCCTGATCCCAGCGCACTGCGATAATCATTGATCCAGTTTTTAATTGAGGGTTTTACTAAGTCTGAAGACCCTTGGATTCTAAGCAAATTCAGCGTAACCGCCTGCTCACCGAGATTTGGATATTTTTCCAAAGCTTTTCCTAAAGGCAGGTTATCGATTTTCGCTTGCCATGCTCGCACTTCCTCTTCTTTATCTTTTTTAGCTTGTTCTTCATCTTCATCGAATTCTTTTTCCTCCGTCGGTTTAATTGTTAGAATTTCATTTTTAATAAAGTCAATTATTTTTTCAGGGTTTATTTGGTAACTTTTTTGAGCTAAAATTACATTAATTTCACCTTCAACTCCACCCAAATTAATCTCTTCAAAAAATATCTTTCTTATAATATTTGAGATTTGACCCACTAATAAATCATCCAAACTTGAGGCATCTTGAAAATCCATTAATTTTTGAGAAAGATCACTCGAAATTAAAATCTTTCTATTCATTTCAGAAAGAGTTTTAAATTTTTTCCACCTTAAACTCTCAATGTCCTCTTGAACAAATTCAGCTGTTCCCACTTCAGAAACCAGCATAGGATAATATATTGAATTGTTTTTTTTGTCTTCCATGAAAATAGCTTCTTACAATTAACGCCTACCCTACCCTGCATTTATTTTCTGATATTTATCCAAATTTTCATCTTTAGAGCCTCTAACTTTAAACTTTTCTACATATGCTTTTGCTTCGACTGTAAAAACCTTTCTAAACATTTCTTGTTTAGCGATATCCTCTGTTTTTAAACTATCAAGTATCTCCTTAACCACCTCACGACGTTTTCTGCCCTTGGCAAGTTCAATATTAACTAGCACATTTGTTTTTCCTTCTTTCTTTAATCGTTTATCTAGAACTTTTTTAACCTCACCATTCTTGGATAATTTTTCATAATCAGCAGTCAGCATTCCATCAAAAGCCTGCCCTTCCATCTTATCAATTATTTGATTAACAGTCTTGAAATCATTTCCCAGATGACCCAGTGCGGCCGTAAGCTGACCAGCATTTGTAAAGATATTCTTATCAGCCTTCTTTAAGAATTCAGTTTTTCTTTCTTGAGACTGGTCTCTGCCCACTTCAGTTGTAGTATCATAGACATAATCCATAGCTTCTAAGCCAGCTTGAAGTTCATTAGCATCCTTAAAGGCTTCTCGTTTGGAAAGCACCTTAGCCGCTGCTTCTATCTCAGCTTTATCATGTTTACCATAATTAGTAGGATCTAGCATAGTCTTAAGCTCGGAACTATTTGTGCGCATATCCTCCATTTCTTTTTCTTTCTCAGCTACATGTTTTGCATGAATATTTCTATTAGCAGCCTCGACTCCCGCACCTCGGTTACCCATATAGCCAGCAATTCTAGTTTCGCTATCTTCATGACCGTCTTTCAAGAATTTAACATCCTTGCCGAACAATCTGCCACTCTTCCTTGCATTTTCCCAGCCTTTTTTAACTCCACCTGTTACACCCGTAGCTTTCGAAACAGCCTTTATTCCAGTCCATGGAGACCTAGCAATAGAGCCTCCCCACTTCTTTGCCGCTCCAACAATCTTATCCGCTCCTGCAACTCCCATCTTTTGGGCAATTCCCATTGCCATCCACAAGATAATAATTGGAATTGTGTAATAAGCTGCATTTGCAATCCAGTTCGCTTGATCAGCTGTTGAGTTTGATTGGGCTGCTGCAAACCAAGTATCGTTCGGCATCGCCTGCATAATGCGAAGCGAGACCATAATCATAAAGACCATCACCGGCCCAAAAAAAGCATATTTAAAAAGATTACTCCACCAATCGCTCGCAAATTTATTCATGGCGGGAAAGATATTCCCCACAAAGCCGATTGGAGAAAACATTACAATTAGTACCAATGCAATTAATCTCACCACGAAAAGGGCCGCCAAAACAAACAGGGTCATACCTAAAATAAAAGTAAATATAATCGCCGCAAGCAAATAAGGTATCTCAGCGCCTTGATAATTATCCGGGGTAAGTAAACTTGAAAGCTTTGATGTCTCTCCAAAGCTCGCCATAATCGAAGAACCACTTCCCTGCCCTGACCCCGTAAACATATTATTTAGGAAATAATACATCGCCACGTTAGAAACATCGATAAAAAATCGCGCGATTGGAAAACTAAAATTAACCAACAGGGCGTTAATTAAAATACTGATCCAAACTTTTTTTAAATTCCATTTTTCAACTTGAAAGACGGTACAAAAGGCCGCAAAAAGCAAAATCAAAATAAAAGTCATATTCAAGGTATCGCGCACCATAATCCAAACCTCCTTCACCGCGGACTTATTAAGTAGTCCAGTAGGGCCTGAAATATTAACCGGGTTAAGCAGCCATTCAAAAAGCGTGCCAGTCATTCCGAAAATCATACTCAGGAATTGCAATAAGCCAAACAAAAAACCTTTCATGACAGCTTCGAGCGCAGCTGCAACTGGGTCCAATACACCCTGAACCCCCCTGTTTTTTAAATCTTCCACTGTGGCAGCGGGGCCAGCAACGCCAGATGGGTTATTGCTCGTAAGCGTATCACTAACATTAAGACTATCACAAAAGGCTGGTATAAGATTATTATAGCAATAACTATTACCCTGTATTCCAATGCAATATTTGTCACATGCTTCTTTCGTATTCTGATTTGATTTTGGCCTTAATGTTACATATCCACCGGCGTTAGTAATCCTTCGACAAACGCAATTAGAGCCACCAATAGCGCATATACCATTATTGCAAAATTCACTATCACAGTCAGTATGATTAACACAGCTCCCACCTACGGCAACATTGTATGTTGCAGCTAAGGAAACATTTGTTTGAAAAAATAAAAATCCGCCCACGAAAAACAAAGCCATCAAAAGCCCTCTCATTTTCCCCTGTAAATTAATTTTGTTTTTATTAAAGTTCATACGAACTCCCTTTTCACTTAGTAATTTTTACCTTTGAAAACTAAGCTCACCCGAATTTTAGAGCATCTTTCAATATAAAAAGTATACCACATTTTTCCAAAAAAAGCACGAGGGGGGAAAATTGCAAAGTTCATAACGTTATAACGTTCTTAACGTTCATAAAGTTTTTAATACTGAAGTTTTTACGTTATGAACGTTATAAACTTTATGAACGTTTCACAGTATACTGACTGCCACATTACACCCTCGCAAAGACACGTAAAAAAACAAAAAAAACCGCACCCTCATATAGTGCGATTTTTCTTAAACCTATTTCTACTTTATTTTTATTGTATTTCTTTCGTAGATTCGTATTTCATTCGCCCGCCTGCCGTCGAGGCAGGTAGTTTCGCATCGGGTTTATAAGCTAACGCAGCTAAAAGCTAAAGCCTGTTCCCTTGGTATTTTCCTAAAAGCTATAAGCTAATGAAGCTAAAAGCTAGAGCCTGTTCCCTTGGTATTTTCCTAAAAGCTATAAGCTAATGAAGCTAAAAGCTAGAGCCTGTTCCCTTAGTATTTTCCTAAAAGCTATAAGCTAATGAAGCTAAAAGCTAGAGCCTGTTCCCTTAGT
>CAIPMZ010000054.1 GCA_903866285.1 uncultured bacterium | reverse complement strand
TCTGATTACTACTTGCTAGTTACCAGTTACTAATTACCAGTTACTGATTACTAGTTACTAGTTACTGCTTGCTAGTTACTAATTACCGCCCTATTGACTCATCGCCAAATCCACGATCTCCTCGCCGCCCAATTTAGCATTAACTTTTCGCACAATTGTGCCTCTGCGAAGCCAAATTTCGCTAGCCCAAGTTGAGCCAGTTGCCTTGATGAAAATCTTTTTATCCTTAAAAAAAACTGGGGTGATATTTTCCGCGCCTTGCGCGCCATATTCTTCTTTAATGATCAGTTGAAAAACGTAGAAAACGCTCTGCTGGTCGATTACCACCCTTCTAACTAAAGTTTTTTTATTAATAAAAGATCCCAGCGTTCGCATAACTATCAACAATTCTATTAAATTCCAAATTATTTTAACCTCTATCATTTAAAGGCTTATTTAAACTATAGCAACTTTAGTCAAAACTTACCTCTAAATTTTTACGAGCTTGTTTACTTTTTAGGCCATGCGAGCGACAGCAAGCTAAGCGTTTGACAATTTTTTTCGGTCAAACGCGGGCTCTAAAAAGCAAATAAGCGAAGTAAAAAATCCTAACTTAGTTTCTTTAACCCATACTTTGTGAACAAGCTAGGCGCTAGTTCTTTATTGGCATAATAATATAAGTAAACGAAGCTATTTCTTCGTTATTTTCACCTTGCACCATCCGCAGGACGGCTGGGGAAGAATTGCTATTCATAAGCAAGGCTAAGCGAGGCGTCGCAATCGTTTGCAACCCGTCGACCATATAACGAGGATTAAATAAAGCTGTTTGCGCAGGGCCTTCAATCTTAGCGCTAATAATGCTCAGGTTTTCACCAACTTCTTCCGCCTTAGATTGAACCTTGAGCACTTTTTGTTCTAAATCAACCGAAAATTCAATTTCTCCTGCTTTGCTATTGGTAAAAATTCCGGCAATCTTAACCGCGCGCAAAACATCGTTTTTTTCTAACACCACTTTGGTTGCGAACTCCTGCGGAATGATTTGGCGATATTCAGGGTAGCGACCATTAATTAAACGTGAAACAATCCGGACATTATCAATCTGGAAAAAGATTTGACTTTCTTCGATTCCAATTTTAATATCTTGGGTTTCCGGATTAATTACCCTTAAAACTTCCGAGAAAGTTGTCTGAGGAACAATAATTGAACTCGTTTTTTCAAAGAAAAGATCGTAAACCGAAGGATCCTCCTTCTTTAAGGTCACAATTGCCTCCGCTAAACGAAAACTGTCCGTGGCCGCAATTCTGATTTCCTCTTTAGCCAGCACCAGATTAAGCCCCGTCAATTCTGGGCGGGTACTGTCTAACGAAACGCAGGAAATTAGCCGTGGTAAAGCCTCTTTCATCTCTTGCGCTGGCAAGGAAAGTAAAAAGGAGCCAGCCATTTCAGGAATAATTGGAAAATCATGCGCCAATAGGCCCTTAATTTGAGCTTTCGAGGAACCGCTTTCGATGTGCAGGGTTTGATCAACTACCGTCAAAGAAACGGTACTGCTAGCTGGAAAATTATTGACAAAGTTACTTAGTAGCCGAGCGGGGACGGTTATTTTTCCTTCCTCTTCGATTTTAGCGCCAATTTTAAGAAAAACGCCAATTTCAAGATTAGTAGCCGAAATTTTCAGCATCCCGTTTTCCGTTTCAATTAAAATGTTTTCCAAAATCGGCAGGGTGATTTGCTTGCCTACCACACGTTCGGTGCTATAAATAGCTTTCTTAAAATTTTCTTGAGTGCAAGTTACTTTCATATAGTTTTTCGTTATTTTACAAAATCAACTTAATTAATAGAAGCTAGACGTTGGAGGCTTAGCCTCCTTGCAACTGGCAGTGCTTTAGTTGATTTATTATTACTAAACTTATCCACATATTATCCACAGGCATAATTTGCTTTAGATACTGTATATTTTCTCTCTTAGGATAGCAACATCCTCTCTAACCTTCTCATCTTTTTCAAGATCCTTGCTAATTTTTTCATACGCATGCATCGCCGTTGTGTGATCTCGACCACCAAATTGACCGCCAATCCCAGGATAAGAAGAGCTAAGCTCGGTGCGCATAATATACATCGCGATTTGACGAGCGTGGGAAACTTCTTTTTTTCGGCCCTTTTCAATCAATTCCTTCACGGGAATATTAAAATATTGCGAAACGGCTTCAATGACATGTTGTGGTCCAACGCCCTTCTTCTTCCCGGCTGAGATTATCTCGCTCAGCGCGTGCTCCACGAATTTAAGAGTTGGGAGTTTATTATTAAACTCGCAGGCAGCCACAATCCGATTTAACGCGCCTTCAAGTTCCCGAATATTATTCTTTACATTCTCAGCAATAAAACGCAGGGCTTCTTCGTCTAAATAAAAATTCTTTTCGGCGGCTTTCGTCTTTAAAATTGCCATTCTGGTTTCTAAGTCAGGCTTGCCAATATCCGCAATCATTCCTCCCTCGAAACGAGACCGGAGTCTATCTTCCAGGGTGGCAATCGCCTTCGGCGGACGGTCACTACTGATGACAATTTGTTTACTTAGCTGATAAAGGGCATTAAAAATATGAAAAAACTCAATTTGCGTCTTTTCTTTTCCGGCTAAAAACTGCACATCATCAATAATCAGCAGATCGATCGCGGAGTAAACAGCTTTAAACTCATTCACAGTCTGACTGCGAATAGAATCAATGAGTTAATTAGCAAATCTTTCTGAAGTTATGTATTTGATTTTTCGAGCAGGGTCTTTCTCTAATACCTCATTCCCAATTGATTGTAAAAGGTGGGTTTTACCTAAGCCAACGCCACCATAAATAAAAAGGGGATTATAAACTCGACCTAAATTTTGCGAAACCGCGTAACAAGCTGCCCTGGCTAATTCGTTATTTTCGCCAATAATGAAATTTTCAAAAGTATAACGATGGTTGATGTTGTTTTCATGCGCCTTTTGAATATAATTAGCCGCTGGCGCTATTGGCTGTTGCGGTAAATAGGCGTAAGGATTTTCAATGGATTTAACGCTGGCTGAATTTTGTTGCCCAATTGAATCAATTTTCTTAGCTTCAGGGCCGTGAGGAGCCTGGTCAGCGCTATAGATAATGCAACTTATCTCCTTAATATCCTCCTGGAAATTACGCAAAGCCCGAAAAATATAGGTATTATATTTATTTTCTAGCCACTCTTTTGCAAAACCATTCGGAACACCAATAACAACTTTCCCATTTTCTTTGGAAAGGATAGTTGTATTTTTAAACCAAGTGCTAAAGTTTGCTTTCGAAATAGAGAGTTCTATTTCTCCTAAAGCAGCCTGCCAAAGCTCGATATTGTTCATATGTATGCTTAAATTACTAACGCCCAAAGATTATATCATGCCCAATTTATGAAGACCAGAAAAGCCTTAAGCTATTATTGTTAACAACCTGTGGATAAGTGACTAAGCTTTTTAAGGCTCTTTCTTTATCCTGATTAGCTAACTATCCGCCTCAGAACTCTTTCTAATTAAAAACCCCTATCTTTAAAATATAAACCCCTTTTCAACATTGTCAATATGGACGGCTTACGTAAGTTAGCCATCACCTTATCATAAGCCCATTTTTACTGGAAATAAGCGTTTTTTTCCTTTTTAATCCTCTCCCGACAAATATAGCTGGCTTATTTTTTAAAATTTGCCCGTACATAGCTATTTTCCCCTCATTTTTTGGTTGACTTTTTTAACTATCCTGCTACACTTGGGTATAGGATTATTGAGTTATTAATTATTTTAAAAATTTAGGAATTACGCGTTTCCAGGTTTACATCCTACTAGCTGCGTGGCTCTTGAGAATACTACTTACTATGAAAAGAACTTATCAACCGAAAAAAGGTCGCCGCAAGAGTCGCCATGGCTTTTTGAGCCGCATGAGTACCAGCACTGGCATTGCCGTGATTAAAAGAAGACGCCAAATTGGACGCAAAAAGCTCTCTGTTTAATTAAACTTAAGTTAGCAACTTACCATGCTCCCTTTTCCCTATAGATTAACTAGCCGCGAAGATTTTGCTTTGATTTACAAGAATGGGGTGTTTGTTGGTGCGGATGGGATTAGTTTAAAATTTTTAAAGACTAATCAACCTTACACTAAGATCGGTTTTCCCGTTGGCAAGAACTACGCTAAAAAGGCGGTTAGTAGAAATCGAGCAAGGAGAATTTTACGTGAAGCTGTCAGGGCTCAACTAAAGCTCCTGAGGCCAGGTTATAACGTTGTGCTAATGCTTAAACCAAGAGAGACGCCCCTGCAACTCGCGGAGGCCATTGAAAAAACCAGGAAGTTATTTTTGAAAGCTAGACTATTAGGTTAACTTTTCAATTTAAATAAAAAAAATAAATAAACACTATGCTATCTCTTTTTCATTCTCTTATTTACCAACCGCTCTACAATACCCTGATTTTTCTGTACAATGTCGTTCCTGGCAAAGATTTTGGGATTTCCATTATTCTAATCACGGTACTCTTGCGCACCATTTTAATTCCGCTTTATCAAAAGCAAATTGAATCCCAAAAAAAATTACAAGAGCTTCAACCGAAAATTAAAGCGCTGCAAGAAAAAACTAAAAACGACAAGGAACAACAGACGAAACAGCTAATGGAGCTTTATAAAGAAAATAAGACCAACCCTTTTTCTGGTTGCTTGCCCTTAATTGTTCAATTAGTTTTCCTAATTGCCATTTATCAAGTTTTGATCACTATTTCTAATAGTGGACTAGTCGTAGATTCTACCCAGCTCTATTCTTTTGTAGCTAGTCCCGCTAAAATAAACCAACTCTTTCTTTCCCTGATTGATTTAACGAAGCCAAGCATTCTTATCGCCGTCTTGGCTGCCGTCGCGCAATATTTCCAAACTAAGATGCTCATGGGACTGCAGCCAGTAGTCGAGCCAGCCAAAGACTCAGATAAGCCGGACATTGCTCAAATGATGAACAAGCAAATGCTTTATCTAGGACCCTTTCTGACACTCTTTATTGGAATTAAGTTCCCTGCTGGACTCTCCCTTTACTGGCTAGCTGGAACCCTCTTCATGCTTGCTCAGCAAATTCTGCTACAAAAAAAATCGACTCGCTAATTTTTCAATTTCACCTAACGCGCTGACTGGTAGTGAGCATTCGAAAATAAATATTTCATCCCCTTATGACAATTATAATTTAAATTTAAATAACTAATCAATTTAAATACCTAAAGATTCAATCAGGCAAAGCCTGTTCGAGTTTCTACTACCAGCTATGGATGAAAAAACAACAACGCTAGTTAAAACAACTATTGAAGCCTTATTAGAAAAAATGGGTTTTCCGGGAACTGTTTCCCTAGCTCAAACTGACCAGGAGGATTTAAGTTTTACCATTTCAACCGACAATGACAACTCTCATCTCCTAATCGGCCAATACGGCGTAAACTTGCAAGCCCTGCAGCATCTCGCCCGACTGATTGTGCGAAAACAACTCCCAGAAAAAATTCATTTTTCCCTTGATATCAACGATTACCGTCAGCAAAAAAATCAGTCCGTTATCGATTTAGCTCATGAGGCAGCCAAGGAGGCTATCGCTAAGCATTATTCTGTTGTTATGCGCCCAATGTCTTCCTATGAAAGAAGACTTGTCCATGTTGAACTTCTAAAAAATTCTGCTGTCGTTACGGAAAGTATTGGCGAAGGAGTAGACCGTAAACTTGTCGTCAAGCCAGCCGATTTGCTTTCAGCTTAGAAATTGTGACTACCCATAATTTATGTTTATAATTTCAAACATAAAATACAAATTAGAATTTTTACGAACTCATTTTCTTTTTTGGCCATCTGAGCGACAGCTCATCCGAGTAGCTAGCCATAGTCTTAGGCTAGCTACGTGCTCAAAAAAGAAGCTGAGTTCGTAAAAATGGCTTTAAAAAGTAAGCTACCAATTGCTAGTCACACAACTATTTTCAAAAACAAAACTGCATGGCTATTGCAAGAAAAATTGCGTACAATGTGATTTTTAATGTAATCACAAAAATTCTATCTACCATCTTAGCCTTGGTTGGGATTGGTTTTATCACGCGCTATCTTGGCAAAGAAGGCTTCGGGGATTATTCCACCGTCCTAGCTTTCTTTGCCTTTTTTGGTAGCGCCGCCGATCTTGGCCTTTACAGCATTACCGCCCGCGAAATCTCCCGGCCTGAAGCCGACGAGAAAAAAATTATCAGTAACGCCCTAGCCCTGCGACTAACCTCTTCGCTTTTAGTCTTTTTAATTGCACCCCTGCTTGTTTATTTCCTGCCCTATTCCCACGACGTCAAAATCGGCATTTTAATCGCAGCCGCTTCCTTTGTTTTTTCGACGACCTATATGGTCCTCAATGGCGTCTTCCAAAAGAATTTAGCCATGGACAAGGTTGCCTCGGCCGAAGTGCTTGGCAAGCTCTTACAAATCACCATCATTATCTTGGCAGTGAAATTAAATCTTGGCTTCATTGCTATTATTTTTTCCGTACTAGCCTCCATGATTTTAAATTTTGTGATTATTGTCTTTTTAGCTAGAAAGTACGTTTCCCTTTCCCTCCAATTTGATTTTGCTTATTGGAAAAAGTTTTTAATTGAGGCTGCGCCACTAGGCTTTTCCTCCTTAGTTATTTTTATTTATTTTAAAATTGACACCATTCTGCTTTCCATTTTAAAAACTGCCTCCGAAGTTGGCATATATAATGCTGCTTATAAAGTTTTAGAGAATATTACTTTTTTTCCAGCGATGATCATTGGCCTGATTTTTCCCTTGCTCTCAAGATATATCTTTACCGATAAAGAAGAATTCTCTCGCATTGCAAATGAAACCCTGAAAGTTTTTCTAATCCTCCTTGTTCCCCTAGTTGTCGGCACGACTTTTTTAGCCGATGGCGTAATTCATTTAATTGGCGGCGATGCTTTCGCAGCTTCAGCTGGCATCCTCCGAATTCTTATTTTTGCCTTAGTTTTTATTTTCTTTGGTAATTTATTTAACAGTATTTTAATCGCTGGCAATCACCAAAAAAAATTAATTCTCCCCTTAGTTTTTTGTGCTATCTTTAATATCTCCTCTAACCTGCTCTTTATCCCCATTTTTTCTTACACCGCAGCTGCCTTTACTTCGGTAGCAACGGAATTTTTTGTCGCGCTAGCTGGTTTTTATTTGGTTTCAAAATATACACACTTCAAACCCCGAGCCACCTATCTGCCTAAAATTCTTTTTGCTGGTTTAGCGATGGGATTTTTCCTTTATTTTTTCAGCTCAGCCAGTTTCTTATTACTCGCCCTCGGAAGCACTGGAGTTTATTTATTATTTCTCTGGCTAACAAAAACAATTACGGTAGCGGAAATTTCGAGTATCGTTGCGACTAAATAGCAACTATCCTTAATTTAGGATTTTGAGCTAAAAATAAATTTAAAGAATAAATACTACTCTTTAAAATGCCAATCAAAAACATTGAAAAATTCAGAAAAAAATCTATGCCTACAATTTTCATTATCGTTTTAAATTACAACGGCAAAGACACCCTCCTGTCTTGCCTAGCTTCGATTTATCAGTCAACCTACCCGAGCTTTGAGGTGGTGGTGGTTGATAATGACTCCCGCGATGGCTCGCTCGAGCTTGCGAAAACTCAATTCTCCCGCGCTCACTTTATCAAAAACTCCACCAATACTGGCTTTGCCAGCGGCAATAATTTAGGCATTCGCTTTGCTTTAGAAAAATTTGCCGATTATGTCTTAGTGCTTAATAATGATGCTTATTTAAAAAATGATACGCTTTCCAAATTAGTTACCTTAGCGCAGAGCCATCCCGTGCCTGCAGTTATTAACCCGCTGATTTTAAACCGCGATGAAAAAACAGTTTGGTTTGCGGGTGGCGTAATTGAGTGGCTGAAAATGAAGAACGTACATTTAACTGAATTTACCTCAAATAATCCCTACCCGACAGAATACTGCACGGGTTGCGCGATGTTTATTAGTAAAGAAATCTTTAAAAAAGTTGGGCTTTTTGATGAGCGCTACTTTCTCTATTATGAAGATAGCGATTTTTCCGTGCGCGCTAAAAAAGCAGGCTTTGATTTATTAATCTGCCCAACCGCCACAGTTACCCATCTTGAACAAAGCAATACCGCAACCGAGCTGAAAACTTATTGGTTAGTGCTTTCGGGTCTCCTTTTCTTCTCTCTCCACACTGATTTTTTTCAAAAGCTTTATCTGCTTCCCTATCTACAGCTCCGTAAATTAAAAAATGCCCTTGACCTTAATTTTAAGCCCTCTCCCCTGACTAGCCAGGTTCAGCAAGCTTATCGCGATTTTAGAAAAATTAAAGCCAGTTAATTTTCATGGATCTCTCTTTTATTATTCTAAATTATCACAGTGAACAATATCTTCCTAAGTGCATTTCCTCGCTCGAAAAAAATGCTGCTGGTTTTAAATATGAGATTATTCTTGTTAATAACAACCCCGCAGAGCTTGAACGAGCTTTCACTAAACCTTTTATCCAAATTTTAAATACTTTTTCAAACATTGGTTTTGCGAAAGGTTGTAATTTAGGCGCAAGCATCGCTAAGGGTAAAATTCTTTTTTTTCTGAACCCAGATACTCAGCTCTTGGGTAGCACCCTTACTACTAAGCTTTCCTTATTTGATAACGAGGCTATTGGAATCATCGCCCCAGCCCTTCTAACTAAAACTGGCCTACCCCAGCCTTGGCGGGCCGGTCAAGCCATAACTCCGTTCAACACTATCTTACAAAAACTTTGTTTGAAAAAAAATTCCCCACCCACCCTAAAAAAGCCAGATCCTGAATTCGCCTGGGTTAGTGGCGCAGCCCTGCTGATTAAAAAAGATTTGTTTGAAAAAATTGGAGGCTTTGATGAAAAGTTTTTTATGTATTTCGAAGACGTTGACCTCTGCCGGCGAATTAGCCAACTTGGGAAGAAAATTATCTTACTCACTGAGCCGAAAGTTCTCCATTACGGCGGAGGGAGCGCTGAAAATAATCAACTCCAAAAACAACACTATTATCGCTCTCAGGCTTATTATTTTGAGAAACACTTTGGTAAATTCCAAGCAAGTTTAATGCGAGTTTTCCGTAACTTTTTTCTTACCTTTAAAAAATTGCTAACTAGCTCTTTTGAAACTAAGCTTTTTGCTCTTTTTCTCGGCCTGTGCGCGTTGCTGCCTTTTCAATTTGCGCTCAATCCTACCTCCACGGTTGATTTAGCGCTTATCCGAGTTTTAATTTTGGGCTTATTTCTTAGTTATACTTCTTTTTATTTTAAAAAGAAAAAAAGCTTTAACCACCCTTCCCTGCCGTTTAAAAATGACCTCTTCCCCGCGCTTAAAAAATATTTTCGCCTTGAAAGTAAGTTAACTTTACTCATTTTAGTTTTTCTTGGTTTAAATATTTTTTCAATTTTATTTTCTGAAAATATTTTTTGGTCGCTACGCAAACTCGCTTTTCTCTTTTCAATTTTTCCGCTTTATTTTATCGCGCGCTTCCTTTTAAATAGCCCCCACAGAAAACGTCAAACTATTTCAGCCCTTGTTTTAGGGGGCGCGACTGTTTCCCTTTTTGCCCTAATTCCTTTTAGCGCTCAGTTCTTCTTTGGGATCGACGCAGTTTATCTTTTCTTGGCTAAAAATATTATACCTTTTTTTATTGGCCACACTTTTGCGAAAGAAGTTCTAGCTTACCCAAGCTGGCTCGTCAGTAGCGGTGGACTAAACTATCTAAGAGCTTTTGCGCCCTTCCCAGATCCACATATGCTCTCTTATTATACTGGCATGCTTCTGCCTTGGTCACTAGCCCTTTGGACTACTAGCAAAGCGCACAAGTCCTTTTTCTTGGCGGCCACTGGCCTACTACTGCTTTGCAACATTGCCACCTTTACCCGCGGTGGCTACCTGGCGCTTATTGCGACCGCTATCTTACTGCTACCTTTAGTCTCAAAAAAAACTGCCTTGAAAATTCTTGCTGGAATTTTTCTTTTTCTTTTTCTTTTTTTTATGCTTCCAGAAAATCCTGTCACTAATCCCGTCGCAGGCAGGGTGCTCTCGACTTTTGACCTGCAGGAAGGCTCCAACCAAGGCAGGCTCGCAATTTGGGAACAAGCCCTAACTGTCCTTGCCAGCCATCCCCAGGGCGTTGGGCTTGGTAATTATCCCCTTGCTATTAAACCTGACGCGACTTATCGCACGCCAATTTATACGCACAATCTCTACCTTGACCTTGCAGTCGAAACTGGCTTAATCAACGCTGGCGTATTTATGGTCCTACTCCTGCTAGCGTTGAAAAACTTTTGGCAAACAGCTAAAACGAATTCTTTTTACCTAGCCGGTCTTGCCAGTCTTTTAATTTTTGCGCTACACTGCTTAGTTGAAAGTCCACTCTATTCGGTTAATGTGCTACCCCTGTTTTTAATTATCTTAGCGCTAGCATCTTCACTTGAAAAAAAATGCAATATTTAAACCAAAAAAACTTAATCTATTTTACGATTCTGCTGACCCCGCTGTATCTTATTCGGTTTGAACTTTTTAACCTGCCGACAAATTTACTTGAAGTTTTTATCGTTTTAAATCTTTGCCTTTGGTTCAGCGTTAGCAACACCAAAAAAATAAAAACAAACTTACAGCAATTACCCTGGCCTTTGGTTTTAAGCATCAGCCTAATTTTATTGGGCATCCTGCTTTCAATTTTTACAAACAATGCCATCCTAATCGGACTTGGAATTTTAAAAGGCTGGTTTATCCTGCCACTGCTTTTTGCTTATCTGCTCTATACTACCCTGGAGCACAAAACCGATTTAGCCCGCGCTTTCCTTAGTCTTTATTTTTCAGTTAGCTTAGTTGCCCTGCTTAGTCTTTTTTATAAAATTTTTAATTTCGTCACTTTTGATAATCGACTTAGCGCCTTTTATCTATCCCCTAACCACTTAGCGATGTACCTTGCCCCTGGCGCCTTACTTGGTTTTTATTTTCTCGCGAAAGCTTTTCGAGAAAGTTCTCTTTTACTTAAAGGCTTAACTAGTCTTTCCTTTGCAATTATTCTGCTGGCACTTTTTTATACTTATTCTTACGCCACTTTGGCCGCGCTTTGCTTGTCTTTACTGCTGACTTACTTTTTTTATTTTTCTAAAAAACAATTCTTTCTTCTTTTAGTTATTACCACTGGTTTCCTTTTGCTGTTTACACTTTTCCAATTTAACACGCCTAAATTTTCCAGCTTAATTCACTTTTCTGAAAGATCCTCCCTTGCTTCTCGCTTCATGATTTGGAAGGTTAGCGAAAAACTTTTACACGAAAGACCTTTAACTGGTATCGGACCAGGAAATTTTCAAACCAATTATCTTGCCTTGCAACCCTTATTCCCCCCTTATCTCGAGTGGGCTGTTCCCCAGCCGCATAATCTCTTCCTGGCTTTCTGGCTCCAGGCTGGCCTCCTTGGCTTGTTTGGTTTTAGTTGGCTACTTTTTTTTATCTTTTATGCCTTGCTAAAAAAAATAAAAAAAACGCCCCTAGCAGGCGTGCTTTTTTCTTTTTTCTTATATGTGGCGCTACATGGCTTAATCGATACCCCTTTCTGGAAAAATGATTTAGCTTTTGTTTTTTGGATTTTCGTCGCTATTTTTGGGTTATACAAAATTAAAATTTTTAAAGACAACTAATACGTAAACAATTTAATTCATAGTAGCTAGACGTTGGAGGCTAAGCCTCCCTGCAACTGACAGTAATAATTCAGCGTAATAACTTCATCGATGCCTTAAAGCGCTATCCGATACAGCTTTTTGTCGACTTGATTAATAAAAAATAAGCTATCTTCTGTTACTGAAAGAAAAAGATTAGACACATCAAAAGCCCCTTGGATATCTGCCAATTCCACTACGCGCTCTTTGCTATTAGTTATAACATTTATTTTCCAAAAAGTGTCCTGAGTTAAAAACTTTTTATCCTGATAATCATTCGGCATAATTGCTCCCGTTGGAATAGCGCCTGGCAAGGCATAATAAATTGTCTTACCATCAGCCGACCAAGCGCATTTTGAGGCTATCGTTGGAATGCCTAAGTCGCGATACTGCCCCTGGAGGTCAACTACCCCTAGCGTCATTATCTTGCTCTCCTTGCTCACCAAGGAGCTTACTAAAGCTCGACTGCCATCTGGTGACCAAAGATAATCTGCTCCAAATTTTCCTTTTAAAATACTTTTTGCCTCTCCACCGGTAGCGGCAATTATTTGCAAATTACTTTCCTCACTTGAGTTAGGCGTATTCCAAAAAGAAATAATTGAAGTGGAAGGGATGATTGCAATGGAAAGATCCCGGAAAGGAAGCTCTGCCACTAAGGTCGACCAATTTTGACCGTCGGGATCTGAAATATTTAAGCTTCTTTTTTTATTCTTACTATCGTAATACTTATAAATAATTTTTGCGCCCAAGCTATCCCAGGTGGCGTTCTCGAGACTTTCTTTGAGTTTGGTTTGTGTTTTTTTTACGTTATCAGTGAGCGAAAAAAAGCTTTTGCCGTCTTGTTTAATAGTTACCAGGGTCTTTAGTCTGTCTGGCGACCAAGCAGCGCTTTCCAGCCCCGCAATTTTTACCTCACTAATTAGTAACTCATTTAAGCCGTCGCTATCAACCTGCCAAATAGTTCCATTAGCCGCAGCATAATAAAAAACTTTTTCCGTTTTTTTGTCTGCCACCGCGCCCAAAACTGGCTCCTTAGAAACCAAGCTAATTTTTTCTGTTTTTTCAGTTGGAGTTTCAGTGGCTACTGTTTTTACTTGCTCAACTTGCTGGACTACTGGCTTAGGGCTCCTTTCGAAGGCTTTGAAATCGAAATTATACACACCTAAAACAAGTAACACAACTACTAACGAAACCGCTGAAATAATAAAGACTTTTTTCATTTTTTCGAAAATAACTACGAACTTTAATTCAAAAGTAGAACACTTCCTTTTGGGCTTTTCTTTTTAGCTTTAGCTTAGTTTACATATTAACATGAAAGGAGGCACCTGTCATGGTCGAATAATATTTACAATAAATTCCCGCAGCTGTGTATTGAGCGCAAGAGGTGCTTTCGAATACGGGAGTTAGGCCGGCATTTTTAAGCGCATCATAAATTTTCTTTACATTAGCAACTGTTTCCTTGGCGCAGCCTTTCTTACACCTAACATCCGCGCAAGTTCCATCCTGATGACAAGCAGAGGCGTGATATACCGTAGGGGGCCAGACCTCTGAAGCCTCCGCATTAACACTACTGAGATTAGCGCTATTTAATTTACCAGCTAAGCTAGTATTTAATTTACAGCCGGTGTTACCAGGCGCTCCCTTATAACACAAGGAGCCATAGCTATTAGAAAAATTTCCGCAATTTTTACAATCAGCGCACTTTGTTCCAGCTTTACAACAACCCGCGTTTGTTCCTAGACAGGGTCCGCCAGTTATAGTGCTACCAGTGGATTTTCCAGCTGCTGTGCCAGGCGTGCTAAGTCCCGTTCCAGTTGTTTCCTCTACCTTCACCGCCGTAAAATTAATCTTCAGGCTAGTCAAATCTGGATTAATCACGTAGAGGAACAGGTAAGCTGACATCGCGGCGGCAATCCCAATAAGCGCTTCCGTGATGATGCCTTTAGCTTTAGTAGCGGTTGAGGTATTGCCCGCGCTCCCAGCGTACATAATCCCGCCCACGGTAATCATCAGTAGGCCCGCAATGCCAATGGTCCAAATTCCAAATTTATAGATAGCGAGAATCATTTTTGGCAGATCGGTCATAACCGTCCCT
>CAIPMZ010000053.1 GCA_903866285.1 uncultured bacterium | reverse complement strand
GATCTCGCCCTTACTGTCAGTATAAATCCGGTTTTTATTATGCACGTAAGCTGGCCCATCGAAAGAACAACCCAAACTCACCTCTTCTTTGAGCAAAAAAGCTAATTTTTTTTCGTCCATTAAAGTCAAATTTGTAACCAGCGAAATTTTTAGTTGCTTTTTTTCGGTTTTATTTAAAGCTTTAGCATATTTAACAATATACTCTAAAACTGGCCAGTTTAGGAGCGGCTCGCCCCCTTGAAACTCTAAACCAATATACTTTGAAGGTGACCGGAAAGCTAGGTCGACTGATTTTTTAGCTACCGCCTTACTCATATCAAAACCTTGTGCGCCTTGCCTTTCTGGCGTAACTTGGCAATAGAGGCAGCGATGGTTGCACTGAAGCGTCAAAACGAAAATAAACAGTGACGGGCCTTGCCCCAAAGAAGCGTTGAGTTTAAGATATTTCGAAGCGTACGCTGAAATCTCAGCTTTCTTGGTCTTTAGAAAACCACCCGCATTTAATTTCTGATACAAGGGGGTATCTTTTTTTATTTTACCTGCGAGAAATTTTTCAAACTCAGCAGGTTCCAAAAAAAGCCACCTGCCAGCGTCGGTCGTTAAGAGATATTTTCCGTTCAGCTTAGTGAAACGAAAATTTGCTAAATTTGAATAATTTATTTTTGCCGCAGAAATCATTTTGATTGGATAGTTAAGAATAAAGCGTAATTTAAAAACTCAAACGGGGTATTTTCATCCTCGCCACTGGCAATTAAAACTTCCGTATAATCCCGATGTTTTGCGATAGCTATTTCTGAGAGCTCCGCAAACTCTCCCGCCGCACTTTCGATGCTTTGGGGATCATACAAGCTGTGGGCTAATTTTAAGCTAAGTTTATTTTTTTCTGACATTAGTTTTTTTCTTAGGCTGTTTATTTTTCTTACCTCCAGCAGCAACCTTAGCAGGCTTAGGCTCAATTGGATCCAAAGTTATCTCCCTGATTCCAAGCGTATCTTCTTCATAGCTATCTTCGGTTTCAATCGCTTCAAGCTCCTTCCGCAAAGTAGCGATGGCAGCTTCGATTTCACTATCATCATCACCGATATTATTTTCAATTTCAGCCTCCTCATTCTTATCTCCTCCACTGTTAGCTTCGCCCATACCTAAGGCCGCACCCATCGCCCCACCGACAATTTGCTCCAAAACTTTTTGATTGCGTTTTGAAACATTCTCTCGAACTAAACAATTCAGTAGTTCATTCGTAAACTCACCTTCCAATTTTTCGAGACCTTTTTTCGTTAGCGTAACCTTCCCTTTTAGCGTAACCGTAATCGCGTCTTTTTTCTCAGTCGGGGCTAAAAAGATATACAACTTATCGATAAAAACGTAACAAGCTTTATAGACAATCTCTTTTGCGTATATTTTTGAGCTAACTTCAAAGGTGATAGCATTATTTTTTTGATCAATAACCGTTTTCATAATTACAAAGATGAAAAAATTAAATTAAGGCTTTTTCTTGATATCTCTAATTATAGGCTATGAGCCTGCGGTTGTAAAGATAAAAGGTCAAGCATGGATATAAGTAATCAAATAAATCCCTTCCCCTACCTCACCACATACGAACTCTTCTTACTTTTTTTACCAGTCTTTAAATCAGTCGCATACCAGGAGTAGGTGCCTTTCGGTTTACCGAGTTTAATCAGGTAAGTAGTTTTGAAAGAGCCTTTCTTGTCAGTTTTAACTGTCATCGGCGGATAGTAACTACCATCGAGTTTGCGAAAGTGCAGGGCAACTTTACTGTTTTTAGAAAAACGTTTGCCGCGCCGGGTAACGAGAGTGAGAAAGCCAGCTTTTTTAGGGGTGGTC
>CAIPMZ010000052.1 GCA_903866285.1 uncultured bacterium | reverse complement strand
TTAACCTCGGAAATTGTACCGCGCTTATTTGTACCTGCCCGGCGAGCACTGGAAAGTCTTTCGACATGATTTACCTCACCGTCGCCACCTTCCCCGCCTTGATTATTTTCTCGCAAATAATTATTTAAATTTCGAGGTGCACTAAAACCAGCAGTTTTTAAATCCTGCCTCCTTGATGATGCTAACGCATCTTTTCTATTAAAAGCTGTCGCTATGTCAGCCATAATTTTTAATCTTTACGAAAGTTTTCTAAATATAAAAATAACCCAGAATTTTTACGACCTCAGCTTCTTTTTTTGCCATATGCGCGACAGCTCATCCGAGTGGCTAGCCATAGTCTTGGGCTAGTCACGTGCTCAAAAAAGAAGCTGAGTTCGTAAAAGTGGCTTTCAAGAATAAGTACTAACTTTTCAAAAACAAAATTTTTCAGTCAACCAATAACTACCCTTCGAACTCATCAAAATCTTTTTTCGCTTGTTCAATTTCAACCAGCTGGCGTGGGTCCGAAGTAATAATCTGATCTTCCGCGTAAGAAGCGATGACCTTAATCGCAACGTGTTTAGCGCCAGCGAAAAGAATACCTTCGCCAACATTACTCTCCAAGAGTAAGAATTTTTCTTGTTCGGTTAAATAAAAAGTTTCCGAAATTGTGTCAATCGCAGCTGGAGATTGGCGAAGGAGCAATTGCAAAGATGAATTAGTTACAATTGGCTTTCCATAACGAGAAGACATAAAGTCAGCAATATCCTGGGTAATCGTCGTTAGGCCCGTATAATATTTTCGACAACGTTTCGCAATCCCAAAAAGGAACGAAGCTGCATCTTCATTCTGCATCATCACCCAAGCTTCATCTACGACAATAATTCTTTTCTTTAAAGTACTGCGCATTTCATTCCAAATGAATTGCAAAATCGTATACATCGCAATCGGTCGCAGCTGATCTTCTAGGTCGCGAATATTAAAAACAACTAATTGATTACTAATTTGAACGTTTGTAGGATGATTCAATACCCCCGCGAAAATTCCTTCCGTATATTTTTCTAGGCGCTTAGCCAGCGAATCCCCGCCCTCAGAGTTTCTAATGACTTCGTATAAATCTGACATTGTCGGAAAAGAATTCGAGTTAAACGCTTTAAAATTACTTTGCGAAGTTACGTCCCGCATAGCGTAAGTTTCTCTAATCGCTAAATCTAAAATCGAATCTTCTTCTGGCGTCACCGCCCCTAGCATTAAATGCAAAAGTCCAATTAAACTAGCAATATTGCTGCGCAAAATGTCCTCAGTATCTTCGTCATCGCCAATCTGTGGCAAATCAAAAGGATTTAAATGATAAGGTGAATTCAAGGATAATTTAATAAAAGTTCCACCCACCATCTCACAAAGATACTTATATTCATTTTCCGGATCAATCACGATCACGTTAGTGCCAATCATCAGCGACCTAAAAATTTCAAGCTTAATTGCGTAACTTTTTCCACCGCCAGATTTTGAAAACACCACCATATTAGCGTTTTCCATTTTAAAGCGATCAAACAAGATTAGGCTATTGTTATGTCGATTAATTCCATATAAAATCCCTTCGTTAGAAGAAAGGTCTGCCGAAACAAAAGGAAAAGTGGTTGAAAGAGGTGAAGTATTTAAGTTATTGGCTACATCCAGTTCATCATTAGCTAGAGGTAGGGTTGAAGAAAAACCTTGTTCTACTTTTAGCACCGCTGGTTTAACATAAACCAATTGAGCCTCTAAAATAGCCTCAATTTCCATGCATGATTTTTCAACCTCCTCTAACGTTTTACCGTACACGGTCATATAAATTCCAAAGCGAAAAAACTTTTCGGTGCCTTGTTGTAGGCGATCGCGTAAATCTTCCGTGTCTTGCAAGCCTGTTTCCAAAATAGGATCACGAATTTTACCACTCTCCTCTTCGATGTGAATTTGGGATTGAATTTGAGTTGAAGTTTTTCGCAAAGTTTTTAAAATTTCAACTGTTTCGATTGGATGAATAAACATCGCCATATCCATGGCAAAATCAATGTTAATAATTGGCGAAAACCAGTTCGTGTGAAGATACCGCGGATAAGCTACGACAAACAAGCTGCGCGCAAAAGTTTCGCCAACTTGCAAATGATTGGCACCGATTTTCATCGCTGCGGGCGCAATTAAATCCTTAATCGTTGCAACGCCTTGGCGATACAGATTCTCACTCTGCAGAACAGCGTCCTGCTCAAGATTTGCTTTTGTATTTTTATCAAGTCCAAACATTTTTTTATATTTATACTAAATCAATTTAATTTATACTAGCAGCGCGTTTATTAAGCTACCCTGCTATACTTATCTTAATTCAACTTTATCCGTATCTTTAATAATTGTATTATTATGCGTAGTTGGATTATATGAATTATATAAAAGCTCAATAATTTCCTCCGTGTTCAGGGGCGCCAAATTAACACCTGTCCCAGAAAGTCCTGCGCTAATGTGATCAACTCGTTGCCAAAGTTGATTTTTATAAGTATCAAAGAGCTCTCTGCGCTTTGAAACAGCAATTCTCGAATTTGTCGCCCCGAATAATTTATCTAAAAAACCTCCCCCCGTAGTTTCAACCGGATGAAAAGGCACAATCACATAAAAAAACTTAGACATAATATTCGAAACATCGGCTAAGTTTTTAATAAAATTCTGATATTCAACTAATTGCAAACTTAAAAGCTCGTTGGTTAATTGGGTTTCTTTTTTCTTTAAATAATCTAAGTACGGATTAATATTTAATTTACGCGAGCTTACGATAATTTGAATCGGAAAATCTAAAGAATTTAAAAAATTCTGATATTGACTGATAATTGAATCTTGCTCTTCCGTCGCTTTTAAATCAAAATTTATCGAAGACACTAATAGCACCGCGCGCAGGGAGCCATTTTTAAGTACAATCACGCCATCTCTAACTTCTTCTACATCCACGTATTTCTGGGTACTTAAGCCCTCACCGGATTGATTAGTTAAATTTTTCGCATGTAATGATTCCATCTGCCCTTTTAAATAAGCTTAGCCTTCCTCTTTTTCTTCAAGCGAAGCAGTCTTATTATAATAAATTTTTTAGCTAAACAACACTTCATTATAGCACAGCCTTTAAGTTTCCGCTTATTTTTTTAAAGTATGTTTTTTTAAAATTTCATCAATATTTTCACTATGCTGAGAACCCTTGCTATCTAGCAGCAGAGCTAAACCTTTTAAAGTTTCGCTGGTTATTTTTTTATCCGTGGCGGAAGCATTGCTTTTCTGAACGATCATTGGCGCGATTTGTTCTTTTTCTGGCGTCCTTTTCCAAACGTAGATCTTCGGACGAAAATAATACATAATTCCAAAAATTACAAAACTCCCCAGCGGTTGACCATACGGCTTATAAAAAGCCAAAGCTAAAAATAATAGCGTTACCGGCGTACCGATGATAAAGAAAACAATCGCGGGCAGAGTATTCCATAAAATAAGCAGAATAATCCCCAGCCCGATAACCCAACCTAACTGTTTCATGGTTAGTGGTCCAGCTACTTTATCTTCAACGTCTGTATATTGTGGTACGTTTATTAACATTTTTTGTTTTAACTTAAGCTACGAAAAATTTAGCAATCTGACGAACTAAAACCATCGCTGACATGGCAATCACAACGCCCAGCACGGCGTATTTAAAAACATCCTTTCCTTTTTTCATCCGATCTTCATCCCCAGCTGAAGTCATGTATAAAGACGCCCCGATAATCATCATAATTAAAGAAATCACGCCAAAAGTTCCCAGTAAAAAACTTAGGACCTTTAGCGCGATCGCCGAAAGCGAAAGTGCTCCATTTACATTTGAATTATCCGTTTTCCAACCCAAAACGCCAGCCAATTCTTTCAGCAGTGACGGGGCGGCAACAGCGATTGCCATCCCAATCAAGGCGGCCGAAATAGCCTCCTTAGCTTGAGTAATTTGCTTTTCAACCCCAGCAGAAGTTACATACATCAAAGCCCCTACAACAATCGCTACCAAAGCCAACGTAACAATAATTTTCTGGACTGCGCCCATAATGCTATTTAAGAAACCCTCCACCGTTGTAAATCCTAGGGGATTTATAAAGGCCTGAGCAGATGCGGAATGTGCCTGGAAAATTAGTAGCAAAGCTAACGGAATAATCCAAAAAAGATATTTTTTTTGCATATTTTTTATTAAACTATAATTTAATTGCTAACAATGATAATCCTTCCTAAACTATCTAGCGTCACTTGCGGTACACTCAAACTTATTCCAGCCCACGACTCCACCTATGCCCAGATTCGTTTGCGCACCAATGACAAGCAGTAAAGTATTAATCATCAACCAAGCTGATAAAACGACCACCAGCCCAATCAGCGCATTTTTCATCGCGCCTTTAGCCAACTCAATCATTTTTGAATCGCCAGCTGAAATAGCATACATTCCACCCCCAACCGCAATCGCCGCTAAAGTAACCCAGACTGCAATTTTAATAATATATTGCACAATATCGTAAATACCTTTTATTAAATCACACAGCGTACATAAATCTTGGCCTGGTCTCCCGCACTGAATAATTCCATTCGAAGTAGTTGTCCCCGGAACAAATCTATCCATTGTTGCACCTTGCAAAGATGCGTTAGTAGTAGCAGCTTTAATTTCAACTAAACCCAAAAAAGAAAAGTTTAAAAACATTGCAAAAAATATTCCAATAGCAAACCAGCTTAGTTGATTTTTTTTAATTTTCATGTCTGTTTTGTTTTTTCCTTTAAAAACCCGAGCCTTAATTACCGCCTTACTTGCATTAAAACATTCAAACGATTATTCATCAGCAACATCGCTTGACGCAGAGAAGAACTACCGCTAATGATTGCGTCAATCCCTTCAGCAAATATTTTTTCAGTATTTTCCGGATCTACGCGATACCAACTTCTTGCAATTAAGTTTCCGGCCGCAAAAACCCCCAGTTCAACGTCTGTTTTTTGCAGTTCAATTAAATCGCGCCGAGCGGCTGATTGCTTTGTCTTTTTTAAATATTCCAACGCTGGATCATAATTGACTGGAAAATCTTTACTGCCCTTCGTAATTGCATTAACCAGCGTTATTTTTCCGGAATTTTTCAAAGTCAAAAATTTTAAAAATTGCCAAGCTTCATGCGTGCGGACTTCATTTGCCACTGGTGCTACAGCGACCCCTTGTTGATTAGTAGTCGTACTAACTTTATTCTTTGACACTGCGTAACCCCAGTATCCAGCGATCGTAGCTGGCTTACTTGCATCAGCTTGCGGGAGAGGCGCCACCGCAAAATTTAATTTAGGGTTTTTATTTTTAAGGTCTTTTCCTTGCCAAGAATAGCCCAACATCATCGCCACATTGCCACTAGCGAAAGCTTCAATTGAATTAATTTGACGACTATTCCAACTATAGAAAGGGTTTGGAATGCTTGAACCAGTACTGGTCTTTGCAAATTGAGTATAATAACCCAAGGCCTGTTCGCCAGCTTGAATGACCTTTCCATCCTGACCAACAACCCCTTGATCTATTTTAGAAGTTTCCCCTCTGCCAAGGGGCAATTGCACTCCATTTTGGATCATCAGCATTGTAAAAATATCTGAGAAACGACTGACGTTTTGAGTTGTACCCATCGCTACGCCAGCTTTAATAATATTTCCCGTAGCGTCAACTCTTGTTAGTTTTTGCACAGCGTCACCAAATTCCTGCCAATTTTTTGGCGGAGTAGTCATGCCAGCTGCGTTAAAAATATCCTTATTATAATAAAGTTGAAGAGAGTCCACACTCAAAGGAACAGCGTAAACTTTCCGCTGATTCATAAAATCAAAAGAAACGACGTCGGGAAAATTCGCTGCCAGCTCTTGCTCACCCATAAGCACGCTTGGCGCCGGCTCTATTTTATTTTCAAAAGAAGGTAGCCAGGCATTGTTTATTAAGAAAATATCTGGCCCTTGCCCAGAAGCCAAGCCATCAATCAACTCTTGCTTATAAGTCTCTGGACTAAATTTTCGATATTTTATATCAACCGCATAAGGATTTAATTCTTTATATTTAGTAATTACCTCATTATAAACCGCTGATTCGTCTAAAACGCCCCAAATTTCTAGCTTTACCGCGTAACCGTTATTCTGCGTTCCGCAACCAGAGAAAAAGGGCACCGCGAAAATAACCAAGAGCGCCAACAGCCCCCCTTTTTTATTTTTCAGCCAAGTAGA
Source organism: uncultured bacterium (assembly GCA_903866285.1). GTDB lineage: Bacteria > Patescibacteriota > Minisyncoccia > Moranbacterales > GWC2-37-73 > CAIPMZ01. Next base: position 11,040 of record CAIPMZ010000052.1, on the reverse strand, counting down.
AATTGTTTTTTTAATAACTTTCATTTATTTTTTTATAGCAATAAAGGCATTGTGGAAATTTCCCGCTTCAATTTCTTTTTCAATGGCAAAATTTTCGCTAGTAAACATTTCTCTGAGTTTATCGCGGTCCACTCTAACGCCCAAAGCCGGCCCAATAGTTAAATCTTTAGCGCTCCACTCAATTACTATTATTCTTCCACCCGGTTTCAGCACGCGAGCTGCCTCCCTAATAATTATCTGTTTTTCCTGATTCTGAAAAAGAATATCTTTTAGAATAACCCAATCTACTGAATTTTCCGCTAATTTTGTTCCTTCAATTTTTTCTAAGTTAGCTCGCTTCGTAATGATATTATTGATTCCAGAAAACTTTGCCTTACTTGCGACTGTGTCTAAAGCTTGTGGTAAAATATCAAAAGAATAGACAAGCCCGTCTTTTCCAACCGCTTCCGCCAAAGGAAAAGTAAAATAACCAGGACCACATCCAAAATCAGCCACCCTGCAACCCTTGCCAATTCCCAATTGAGCAATAATTGCCAACGGATCTAAAAACTTTCCAACCGAAGCTATTGTTTCTATCATTATTGTAAATTTTATTTTTATCTCTTAGTTTCATTTTACAACAAAAACAGGAAAATGACAAAGATAGTTTACTATATTGCTAAATTGCTATATTGTTAAATTGTTAAAATATAATCATTTGTTATTTTTATTGTATTTTACTTATTGTTTATTGTTTTTTGCCTATTGATTATTGTTTCACGGAGGGTTGGCAGAGCCCGGTTGAATGCGCCACACTCGAAATGTGGTAAGGGAGAAATCTCTTCGCAGGTTCAAATCCTGTGCCCTCCGCTCTGATTTTATAATTTAAATTGAAATGAAAGCTAAATTTTTCTCTTTTTTGAGAAATAATTTTTTACTAATCTTCCTTGTCTCTTATGGAATTTTTTTGATTTTCTATAAATGGTCTGGGAGTTTTATGGTTGATGAGGCCACCTATAGCCAAATTGCCAAAGAAGCGCTCCTGAAAAATTCCTTTTTAACCCCAACTTGGCAACAACAACCCTGGTTTGAAAAACCACCTTTCATAATCTGGTTAACAGCGCTTTCCTTTAAGCTTTTTGGCGTCTCAGAAACCTCCGCGCATCTTTTTCCGGGTATTTTCGGTATCTTATCTTCAATAGTGCTCTATAAAATAGGGAAAGAGCTTTTTAAAGATAGCTTAGCTGGCTTCTTTGCCGGTTTTATTTTTCTCACAACACCCCTAATCTTACTCTATAACAGGGCAGTTATGATGGATATCCCCGTTGGCTTTTTTATTTCCTTGAGCGCACTAGCCATTTTAAAGTTAACCTCAAAAAATAAAGGGGCTTGGTGGTTGGTTTATTTTGGTGCAATGGGCTTTGGAGTTCTAACAAAAAGTATCATCGGACTGCTGCCCCTAACTTTCTTAGTCTTTTATGCCTTCAATAAACAAAGTCTAGCTTTTTTAAAAAATAAAGACTTCTACAAAGGATTTGGGCTTTTTTTCATAATTGCCTTACCTTGGCACATTTACATGAGCTTAAAGTTTGGCTTAACTTTTTGGAATGATTATCTAGGCTTCCATATTTGGACAAGATTAAACAGCCAAATTTTCCCCTATCCCTGGGAAGACGCCAACAATTTTGGCTATTTAAAACTTTTACTACTACGCAGCAACCTTTGATTTTGGCTTTTTATGGCTTTTTGTTTGCTAATACTAATTGCTTTTCTTATCCAACAAAAAAACGCTGAAAAAAATAAAATCCTCCCCCTTTTCAGCCTTTTCTTCTCCTGGTTTACGGAAAATTCAAGGCAATGGCTTTTTTATTTTTCTGGCTAGCCCTCTGCACATTTCCCTTTTTTATCGCTTCTACGAAAATACCCAATTACATGATCTTGGCCTTTTTTCCACTTTCGGTTTTTGTTGGGGGTTTTTTAGGGTTTTTATTTAAAAAAAGTTTTCCAGCCCTCCTGCTTTGCCTTTTTTCTTTAATCAATTTTTTTCCAGTGGCGCGTCTCTGGGCTTCTGATTTTGGAGAAGCTCACTTTCTTTTCCCAAAACTACTTATTCGTTTTCTCCAGTTTAGCGATTTTAAGCTAATCTTTTCAGCTTTTTTCTTAGCAATCGTCTTACTTTTAAGCTACTCGCTACTAAAACAACGGCAACCATTCTTATTTAAGCAACTCGCGCTTGTTTTTTTTGTTGGAATGACGATGCTAATTCCTTTTAATCCCCTGCGGAATGAGTTTGTTAAAAAACTTGGCCAAGATATAAGCAACCTTTCCAATAATCAACCCGCAGTCCTTTACCTTAAAGTAGATCCTGCTCATTACCGCTTCACTTTTGTCACCCCTTTTTATCTCCCACCAGGCAGCTTTGTTAAAAGCCTTAAAAATAATTTCCCCATAATCTCAGCAAACACTCAGCCTAAGCGGGCTTCCTTTTGCTTTATCGAAAAAAGCTACTTAGAAGCTAGTGCTAAAAACGCCACCATAAGAGCCTACCCCGAAGGCTCGCTAGTGGATTGCCAGTTCAAAAACTAAAAACGCTTGAAACATAAACTAACCCCTAATTTTAGGTTCTTAAAAACATATTTTCTTCTTTACATAAGGCAAATATAATGCTACGATGCCTTGTGTATCGTGATTTAAATTGTTTTTATGATCCAATCACCACAAACATTACTGATAATTTCTCTTATTAGTGCTATTTTTGGCTTCTTAGCGCTTCTTTTGGCTATTATCCTTGCTTTTAAGCTTAATAAAATCAAAAAGAGCTTAAAGATTTTTTTTGCTGGCAAAGAAGCCGTTGATCTTGAAACCGTGCTCCTAACCCAAGGTGAGGAATTAAAGGTTCTTGATAAAGAAATTCAGGAATTATTTGAAATCTCAAATCGAATTCACGCCTTAGCGCTGCGCAGTGTTCATAAGGTTGGCATTATTAGATTTAATCCTTTTCGGGATATCGGCGGCGATCAAAGCTTTGCCCTGGCCCTTCTAGATGGCAAAGACTCTGGAATCGTAATTTCCTCCTTGCACACTAGAGAAGGCACTAGAATTTATTCAAAACCAGTCCTCAAGGGCGTTTCTGAAAAATACACCCTGACAGAAGAAGAAAAAATGGCGATTAAAGAAGCCACTACCATTAAACCCTCAAAAATTTAGCCTTTTAAGTTAATTAATTGAAAATTATTTATAATGACCGAACCAGAAAAAAAACTCGTTAAATTACCTCAAAGCGTTACGATTAAAAAATTTAGTCAACTGCTTGTTTTACCAGTTTCTCAAATCATTACAGAGCTACTAAAAAATAATATCCTCGCGACTATTAACGAAGAAATTGATTTTGACACGGCGACCATTATCGCCCAAGATTTAGGCTTTGAGACTGAACCTGATTTAGAAATTTCAGACAGCGAAACGATTACCCTGGAAAAGTTGATTGATATTTGTAAGAAAGAAAAAGAATCTGGAAAAAACCTGCGTCCCCGACCGCCCGTAGTTACTATTCTGGGTCACGTTGATCATGGGAAGACAACTTTATTAGATACTATCCGCAAAGCTAGCGTGGCTGCCAAAGAAGCTGGCGGGATTACCCAGCATATCAGCGCTTATCAGGTTAAAAAGAAGGGCCAATTTATTACTTTTATTGATACCCCGGGTCATGAAGCTTTTTCCGGCATGCGCGAGCGCGGAGTTAGTATTGCCGATATTGCGGTTTTAGTGGTGGCGGCTGACGATGGTGTGCGTCCTCAAACTAAAGAAGTAATTGAATATTTAAAAGATAAGAAAATTCCAACCGTTGTTGCAATTAATAAAATTGATAAACAAGATGCTAATTTAATGCGAGTTAAGCAAGAGCTAGCTGATAATGGGATCTTAATTGAGCAATGGGGTGGAAACGTCATGTGTGCTGAAATCAGTGCTAAACAAAATATCGGGATTGAGGGCTTACTCGAAAGTATTTTATTACTCGCTGAAATGGAAGATTTCCGAGTTGATGATAAACGTGATGGCCTAGCCGTTGTCCTTGAATCAAATTTAGATCCCCAGAAAGGACCTATCGCCACAGTTTTGATTAAAACTGGAACTTTAAAGGTTGGTCAAGATATTACCGCTGGCACAACTTACGGCCGAATTAAGAAAATTGAAGACTTTAGTGGTCGCAATCTACTAGCCGCAGGACCTTCTACGCCAGTTACCATCATGGGCTTGAGCGACACCCCAAATACTAACGACATTTTGCAAGTAGTTAGCGGAAAATCAATTGCGAGACTTAAATCAAAAGAATTCTCCGGTGGACTCATTGAACGAAAAGAGAAGGTTACTTCCCAAAAATTAATGCGCATCATTGAAGATGATAAGATTCAAAAACTAAATATTATCCTCAAAGCTGATGTGCAAGGTTCGCTTGAAGCTATCCAACAAATTATTTCTACTCTTAAAACCGACGAAGTAATCGTTAATTACGCCGAAACTGGCGTTGGCAATGTCACCGAATCAGACGTAAAAATCGGAGCGCCATCTCAGGCGATTATTTTCGGCTTTAATGTTGAAACAACCCCCGTAGCTAAACGCTTAGCTGAATCCAGTGGGGTGGCCATTAAAAACTTTAAAATCATCTATGAGCTAGTGGAGGAAGTAAAGAAAATTATTATTGATATGCTTCCACCTGAAATCGTGCGCACCGATCTCGGCCTCGTTAATGTATTGGCTATTTTTAAAACTGGTAAGCGCGATATGATTGTCGGCGGACGCGTCAGTGAAGGTAAAATTATTAAAAATGCCTTACTTGAGATTAAGCGTGAAGGTGAAATTGTCGGCAAAGGAAAGATTGAAAATCTTCAGCAAGACAAAAAACCAACCACCGAAGTCGGCCAAGGTAATGAATGCGGGATTGTTTTCGAAGGAGACATTAAAATCAAAGAAGGCGACACCCTGGTTGCCTATACCGAGGAAGAAAAGAAAAGAACCCTCTAACAAACTCAATAACTAATGCCTAATAACTAATGCCTAATAACTAATGCCTAATAAGAGCTCGCAAAGCTCAAAAAACTGAAACTTTGTAAAGTTCATTAGGAATTAGAAATTAGACATTAGACATTTTAAGACTGTGTCTCAACGCATTACCCAACTAAATAGCCTTATCCAGAGTCACTTAGGTGAAATTTTTCAACGTGAACTTAGTCTTAAACCAGGAGTTTTTTTGACAATTTCCAAGGTTGACACAACTGAGGATGTCCGCTATACTCGAGTGTCGCTAAGTGTTTTCCCTTATAAGGAATCTAACTACGCGCTCAAGGCCATTGGCAACGAAAAATATGCTATCCAAGGCGCGCTTAATCGTCGCCTAGCCATTAAACCTTTGCCCCGACTTGTTTTTCAAATCGACTCTACCGAAGAAAAGGCGGATGAAATTGAAAAAATCCTATTGCAGATTTAAAAAACTTTTTCGCCCTTATAGCTCCGCAAAGATCTTAAACTTTCGCAGTTTAAGGTTTTTTATTTAAATGAAATTATATTACCTTTGTGTCATCTTGAGCGTAGTTTCTCTGCCCTAAGCAGAGAAACGAAGTCGAAAGATCTGAGCCCAGATTCCTCGATTTTGCTACGCTTCACTCGGAATGACATACATGAAATGCAACCAAATTAAATCAACCTAGGATATTTCACAATGAAAAATTTCACCACTGAATTTAATAGCCTTGCCTATGTGATTAAAAAATCGCAGCGCCTTTTACTCTTTGCGCACAATGGCCCAGATGGCGATACTGCCGGTAGCGTTTTAGCGATGAAAGAATATTTGCTTTCCCTTGGCAAAGAGGCTGAGATTGCCTGCAACGAACCGCTCCCTTCTTTTTTAGAGTCGCTAACCGCTTTTACTTTTAAGCTGCCAACCAGTCTTGACTTAAAAAGTTACGACGCCGTGATTGCTTGCGACAGTGTTGAGCGAGGATTCCAGTCAATTCTTCCAGACCTACCAGAAAAAACGGCCACTGTTATTTTTGACCATCATCCTGACATTAAGCTTTCCGCTGATATTATCATTTTAGATGCCACGAGTTCTTCCGCCTGTGAATTAATTTATGAATATTTCGCTTCCCAGGAAATTCACATCACTAAAAACATCGCCACTTATTTAATGATTGGCGTGCTTTCCGATACTGGTAATTTTCAACATTCCAATACTTCTACGAGGGTTCTGGAAATTTCATCCGATTTAATGAAAAAAGGCGCCTCCTTTTCAAAAATTATCGAAGCAACTTTTGCCAATAAAAAACTTTCTACCCTTAAACTCTGGGGTATCGCTTTCGAAAAAGCCAAGATTAATCCTAAAAATGGACTTATCACCACTGTCCTAACCCAACAAGATATCGAGCAGTGTCAAGCTACAACTGAAGATATCGGTCAAGTTGCTTCTATTTTAAATACTGTTCCCGGCACAAAATTTTCCCTCGTTCTTTCCGAAAGAGAAAACGGCACTATTAAAGGTAGCCTGCGCAGTGAACAATATAAGGGCGTCGACGTTTCCGAAATCGCCCACCTCTTCGGCGGTGGCGGTCACAAACTCGCCAGCGGCTTCGAAGTCAAAGGCCAAATCAAAGAAACTGCGACTGGGTGGGAAATTGTTTAAAATTTCTAATGTCTAATTCCTAATGTCTAATAAAATCCAAAGTTCAAATGTCAAAAATTTAGATTTGGCATTTTAAGCTTTATTGAAAACTCGCTTCGAATTGATGAGAAAATCATTTCGAAGCGAGGCGATTCAAGCATTGGGGTTTAAAAATCTAGGCATTTATCCTTGGTTAGAAATTAGATATTAGTCATTAGACATTTACAATCTTTTTTATTTTTCAAACCTCCCTTTTACTGTTAAACTTATATTATAAAATATAACTAAACCTATATGTACATCGGTTGTCATGTTTCAATTGCAGGGGGAGTTTTCAAAGCACCAGAAAGGGCTGCCGCGCTTGGTGCGCAGGCGATGCAAATTTTCACCCGCTCTCCTCAGGGTGGTAAAGCCCCCGAACTGACTCCTGAGATCATTTCTGAATTTAACCTAAAAGCTAAAAGCTATCAGCTAAAAGCTGTTTTTGTGCATACTCCTTACTATATCAATTTCGCCTCAACCAACAGCCGAATCAAATATGGTTCCATTAGTGTCTTGCGCGATGAACTTGAACGCGCCAGCCTACTTGGCGCTCAATATGTCATGACCCACCTTGGGAGTGCAGGCGAGCTTTCACAACAAGAGGCTAACGCCGCAACTATTGAAGCCCTAAAGAAATCGCTGGACGGTTACACTGACTCGACTGAATTGCTCATTGAAAATGCGGCTGGGGCTGGGAAGATTATGGGCTCGACTTTCGCTCAAATTGCTGAAATTATTAAAGCAGTAGCTCATCCCAAACTAGTCGGGATTTGCCTCGACACCCAACATTCTTTTGCCTCCGGCTACGACTGGCGCGATTTTGATAATACGCTTGCAAAAATCAACACTGAAATTGGTTTGGATAAAATCAAACTCATTCACGCTAATGACTCAAAAACCGAGCTAGCCTCCAACAAAGATCGTCACGAGCACATTGGCAAAGGCTTGATTGGGCAAGAAGCTTTTAAAAACATCGTCGCCTTTGCCAAAGAAAAAAATATTTCTATGATTTTAGAAACCGAGCATGAGGAAGTTATGGAAGATATCAAACTCCTTAAAAGTTTGCGCGACAACTCCTAATCCCCCCAATCTCCCTTATTTTCCCCTTCTTCCTACTTTTCCCTTTAGCCTCTTTAATCCCTTTTAAATTTCCCCCACTGCCCAGCAACCCTCCCAACTTTTTTATTTCCCCATTAATCCCTTTTTTAATTTTATGTTCATTGCTATCATCTCAGATTCCCATGACAACCTCCCAAACCTCAAAAAAGTTCTGGACTATTGCCGTGAGCAGAAAGTTGAAAAAATGATTCATTGTGGAGACTTGGCGACCCTTGAAACGCTTGCTTTCATTAACAACAATTTCTCCGGGGAAATCTTTTTCACTTTTGGCAATATGGATGAAGGCCACATTGCAGACTATAACTTTAAAAATAATCAATACAAGCAAGCTCAAATATTTCCAGATTACGGAAAAATTGAAATTCCTATCATGGCTCAAGGGACTAAGTCCCCGATTGGGGACTTAGTCCCTGAAAATAAAGCTACTATAAAAATTGCTTTCGTCCATTATCCCGAAGTTGCCAAGCAACTCTGCGAGTCTGGCGAATTTGATTTTGTCTTTCACGGTCACACCCACAAACCCTGGACCGAAATTATCAACAACTGCACCTTGCTCAATCCTGGCAATGTCGCCAACCAATACTATCCGCCAACTTTTGCAATTTGGAACACCAGCGACAATTTATTTCAATTAATTAGAATTAATGAATTGCCACAATAATTAAGATGCTAAACATAACAGTTCTGCAATAACCAAGATACAAGATACAATAACCCTGCCTACCGGCAGGCAGGCAAACAAATCTCAAATTCAAAAAATCAATAATCAAACAATTTGTAATTTGGATTTTGGTTATTGAAAATTGTTTGGTGCTTGTATCTTGATGTTTGTATCTTATATTATATTTATTTTTTAAAAAAATGTCCGAAAAAGCACCACTCGAAAAATTTAACATCAAAATCTCACAATGTACAAAGTGTTCCCTGCGCGCCACTTGCCAGCGGGTGGTTTTTGGCTCTGGAAGTGCTGAGGCTCAAATCATGCTGCTCGGGGAAGCTCCTGGCAAAAAAGAAGACGAGCTTGGAATCCCTTTTGTAGGCAGTACTGGCAGGATTTTAGACAAAATGCTGGAAGGAATAAAAATAAAACGGGAAGATGTTTATCTGACCAACATTTGCAAATGTCGCCCACCTGAAAATCGAGATCCCTTGCCAGAAGAGGTTACAACTTGCGCTTATTGGCTCGAAAAACAAATCCAAATTATCAATCCGAAAATTATTATCACCCTTGGTCGCTTCGCTCTCAACTATTTTCTACCCCAAGCAAAAATTTCGGCTGTGCATGGAATTATTTTAGAAATAAATACTGAAAAAATTGGAACCATAAAAATCTTTCCACTCCATCATCCCGCTGCCGCCCGTATCAACCGCCAGACCCGCGCCCTTTTCACCCAAGATTTTCAAAAAATCCCAACTATCTTGAAACAAATCAAAAAAGAGCAGTGATGCTCTTTTTTGATTTTAATTTTTTTGGTGGGCGGAGCGGGACTTTCACGTCATTCATTCACCGTCGTTCATTCATTCCTTGCCCTGAGCAGAGCTGAAACTCACTTGGTCGCATTCGTCTACGCACACTGCGATAATTTTTTGCTAAAAGTTATCTTGCTTAGTTTCTGCTCGTTCAAGTCCTGTTTTTATTTTTTTCTTTGGTGGGCGGAGCGGGACTCGAACCCGCATGCCATAAATGACGCGACATTTTAAGTGTCGAATGTATACCAATTTCATCATCCGCCCATTGATTTCTTTAAATAATTCCGAGGTCCGTACCAGATTTGAACTGATGTACACGGTTTTGCAAACCGCTGCGTAACCGCTCCGCCAACGGACCTTTAAATTTTCTCTCCGCCAGCTGGCGGATCAATCAAAAAACTGAGTTGTCCTCGAGTTCCTGGGTTCCCTTTTGGAACCCGCTCAATGCTCGCTTCCTCGCATCAAGCCCACTCGGCCAACGGACCTTTAAATTTTCTCGCTCAAACTTATTGAACTTACCCAAGCTTAACAAAAATACATTATAACGTCAATTAAAAGCCTTTCTGGGAGTTTATTTGAATTTTTTGTACTTTCCTCTGCATATTAAATAGTGTATTCTATTGTATTTTGTATTTACATCCCGCATTCCATTCTGCACCATATGAAGTACGTAGGCAAAAAACAAGTGATGAGCGTTAAAGAATTTTGAAACGTAGCGACCGTCAGCAGACGTAGGAGCGGAGTGTAAATTCTAGTGAAGAACGCAGTTTTTGCCACAGTATCTTCATCCGGTGCGAGTTTTTCTTTCCTCCAGGTTTCTTTTTGCGGAAAAAAGAAATGTGGAAATAAAAGTTTTTCCTTTTTGTAACTTTTCTTCCAAAAGAAAAGTTAACCCTCGATTTCAACCAAAAAGCACCTTGCCTCGGCAAGGTGCTTCCTGTTTTACTGCACAATCTTAGCAGTCAAATTCCTTCTTCCGAAAGCAAACGCTTCGCTTTTGGTTTCTACATAAATATCGATATGGTTTCCTTTGATCGCGCCCCCACGATCCTCACAGACAAACGTTCCATATCCCTCAATCTCCAGTCTGGCTCCAAAAGGAAAAGTTGGAGGACAAGCAATCGTTCTTTTAACTGCAACTTTAATGCCAGAAGCGGTAATACCCTTACTGTTGCCGCATTCATCCGCAGCTGCCGTATAGGCCGAAGCGTTAATCGTAAAAGCCTCGGTAGGAAGACTAGCCCACTTATCAGCTTGTTTAGGCTTCCATTTGGCTAAAATTTCTTCATTTTTAAGCTCTTCTTGGGTTTTTTCAGGTACTTGAGCGACAATCCCTTCGGTAGCTGTTTCAGTTTTTTCTTTTGCTAGCACTAGGCTTGGCAGGAAAAGGCTTGAAATAGCGCTAAAATTTATATTGGTTTTTATATCAGGATTAGACGTTTCGCTTGCTAGGGTCATGCTTGGAAGCAACATTGCCACCAGCCCCAACAAGATCAAAGCAATCTTGATGATACGCATTTAGTAATCTTTACTTTTTAACCGGCACTTGCATTGCACACCCTTGCAAATAACCAGGCCAACAACCCTTTAGTTGTCAACCGTAAATATTAGCACACTAATCAATAGCTGTCAAGCTTCGCGTCAAATCATCTAAAATGACACCGAGAGCCTTCCTGATACATCATCTAAAATGACACCCAAATTCATGGTAAAGTACGGGGTTAACTTTTAACCCCAAAACAAGCCATGAATAAAGAAGCTAAGAACCAATATAT